>NZ_JAQESL010000017.1:0-51109 GCF_027697525.1 Coprococcus sp. AM97-35
TACCAACTGTACTACTATCGCATTCATTATTTGTTGTTCATCAGAACAATAAATACTATACAATATATCTATCAATTGGTCAAGTATATTTTCAATTTTATATGTCGGACTTTTCTACTTTTCTTCGCCTATTATTCTGTTAAAATCATTTTTTGTCTGATTAACAGAAAACTTATTGAATCTCCGCAAAAAGTAGAACAGAATTTCTTCATTTTTTCGTTGACAATTCCTTCTTTGTACGGTATAGTAGATATTGTTCTGATGAACACAATTTAATAGATGCGATAGTAGTACAGTTGGTAGTACGCCACCTTGCCAAGGTGGAGGTCGCGGGTTCGAGTCCCGTCTGTCGCTCTTTGTGAGACTTATGATTTTCATAAGTCTCTTTTTTCATTCATGTAAATTTCTGATTAAACTTTTAATTAAATCAAAAGGCCCCATTTGTCAGAGTTGTGCCAGATACACGAAAAGGGATCCGCTTTCACTTTTTTTGTAAAAGCCTGATCCCTTCTTTTTATTTATTCTAACCTTATAGATCTACTCTTCTATTTTGCCAGCCAGTCCATTGCAATCTTCGCATACATGGCTGCGCCAAGCGGTAATGCTTTTTCATTAAACAGAATCTTTGGATTATGCTGTCCTTTCCATTTACTCTGATCTTCCACTCCGGCTCCGACTACAAAATAACTTGCCGGTATTTTTGCCGAAATCACGGCAAAGTCTTCGGATCCCATGACATGAAATCCACCGTTAATCGTTGTTCCCGGATTCTCAAGAGACTCAACACTTTTAATATACTCTGCATTCAGTTCTTCATTGCAAGTTACACTCGGAACATTGCTGAGTTCTTCGATTTCACATGTAGTACGATAAGCTGCTGCAACAGCCGGAACAATTTCATTGATTCTCCGAATCAGCATCGTCCTTACTTTTTCATTAAATGTCCTTAGTGTTCCCTGAAGCACGCAACGCTCCGGAATTACATTTGCTGCATTACCAGCTGTAAACTGTCCAATCGTAAGTGCTGCCTCTGCTGATGGTGGACATTCCCTGGCGATCAGTGCCTGAAGAGCATGATAAACTTCTACACCAGCGTTGATCGGGTCAATACAGCCCTCCGGTGCAGAACCATGTCCGCCCCGTCCTGTAAGGGTGATTTTAAAGCCATATACAGATGCCATGGCTTCCACACCATATCCAATCGTTCCACATGGAATTGCCGCAAATACATGCGCTGCAAAGGCAGCATCTACATGCGGATTCTCCAGGACTCCTGCTTCCACTGCTGCTTTCGCTCCGCGGAAGGTCTCCTCACCTGGCTGGAACAATAATTTGACCACGCCCGGCAGTTCTTCTTCATGCGCCTTTAAAATTTTTGCCGCTCCAAGAAGGATCGTAGCGTGCAGATCATGTCCGCATCCATGCATACAGCCATTCTTTGATGCAAATTCAAGTCCCGTTTCCTCTTCTACCGGAAGCGCATCCATATCACTTCTCAGAAGAAAACATTTATCCCCTTTTCCAATCTGAGCGATAATCACTGAAACCTCAGGAAATACCTTGTATTCTACATTCATCTCATCCAGACGTTTACCGATATATTCCACAGTCTTTGGAAGCTCCAGATCCGTCTCAGGAATTTGATGAAGATCTCTTCTCCATTTTATAAGTAGATCATTCATTTCCTGCGCTTCTTCTAAAATTTTATGTGCCATATATCCCATCCTCCTTTTATTTCAACTACCGTTATTATAGAATTTCGCTATAAAAAAAGAAATGAACATTTCTTCACTTTGACAGCCAATTCTGTTTTATGTGAAAAAATGTTCATTTTTAAAAATTGAATTATAAAATTTATTCAGCGTCCGCTGTCTGCTCTTCCAGCTCCAGTCCAAGCTCTTCCAGCTGCTTCGGATCGACTCTCTCCGGTGCTTCTGTCATCAGGTCAGATGCATCTTTTACCTTCGGGAACGCGATCACGTCACGGATGCTGTCCTGTTTTGCCATCAGCATAACCAGACGGTCAAGACCGTAAGCAAGTCCTGCGTGTGGCGGCACACCGTATTTAAATGCATTCAGAAGGAATCCAAACTGCTCCTGTGCCTGTTCCGGTGTGAATCCAAGTACTTCAAACATTTTACTCTGGATCTCCTGGTTGAAGATACGGACACTTCCGCCTCCGATCTCGTTACCATTCAGAACGATGTCATATGCTTTTGCACGGACTCTTCCCGGATCACTGTCGATGTACTGAAGGTCTTCTTCCATCGGCATGGTAAACGGATGATGCATTGCTGTGAAACGGTTCTGTTCATCACTCCACTCAAGAAGCGGGAATTCTGTGATCCACAGGAATTTGTATTCATTCTTATCAAGGAGTTCCATCTGGCGTGCCAGTTCCAGTCTGAGTGCACCAAGAACATCCCATACAACTTTATTCTTATCTGCCGCAAAGAGAAGTAGGTCTCCATTCTCTCCAGCCATCGCTTTAATCAGCGCTGCTGTCTCTTCTTCCGTCATGAATTTTGAGAAAGAAGATTTGACAGTTCCGTCTTCATGAATTGCAATATAAGCAAGTCCCTTTGCTCCATAACCTTTTGCAAAATCAACCAGCTTGTCGATCTTCTTTCTGGCCATGCCACCCTGGCCCTTTGCGTTGATACCACGGACAGTTCCGCCTGCTTCAATCGCATTCTTAAATACAACAAATTCGCTGTCTTTGACAGTCTCTGTCACATTAACCAGCTCCATGCCGAAACGGATATCCGGTTTATCAGAACCGAATCTGTCCATTGCTTCCTGCCAGGTCATTCTCTGAATCGGGAGCTGTACATCGATATCCAGTACCTCTTTGAACAGATGTGCAAGCAATCTCTCATTGATATCAATGACATCATCAACATCTACAAAAGAAAGTTCCATATCCATCTGTGTAAATTCCGGCTGACGGTCTGCACGAAGGTCTTCATCACGGAAACATTTTACGATCTGGAAATATCGGTCATATCCGGAGCACATCAGCAGCTGTTTGAAGATCTGCGGTGACTGCGGAAGTGCATAGAAGCTTCCCGGATGAATACGGCTCGGTACCAGGTAATCTCTTGCACCTTCCGGTGTACTCTTGATCAGGAACGGTGTCTCGATCTCAAGGAATCCTTCTTTTGCCATGAACTGACGTGCGAGGGTAGCCACACGGCTTCTCATCATCAGGTTTCTCTGGATGTCCGGTCTTCTAAGATCGAGGAAACGGTATTTCAGACGTACTTCCTCTTTTGTCTTGGAATTCTCTTCGATCGGGAACGGAGGTGTCTCAGATTCAGATAAAATTCTGAGTTCTTCCGGTTTGATCTCAATCGCACCTGTTGCAAGATTTTCATTAACTGCACCGGAACGTTTTTCAACAGTTCCCACGATTGCTACAACAAACTCACTTCTAAGCTTTGCTGCCTTCTCAAGAAGCGCTTTATCTGTACTTCCCTCTTCAAAAACAACCTGGATCAGTCCGGAACGGTCACGTACATCTACAAAAACCAGTCCACCTTTATTTCTGTTCTTCTGTACCCATCCCATGATGGTTACTTTTTCACCGATGTTTGCCTCTGAAAGCTCTGCACACCGATGTGTTCTTTTCAGTCCTGTCATTGACTCTGCCATTCTAATTTATCCTCCTGCGTTTCTCTTTCCTTATAAATCCATAACGGAATCTTTGTAGCAGTCTGTGATATCTTCATATCCTTCTGCGATCAACTGATCCTTCTGGAATTTCTTGTTCTTCTTCATATTGACCACCAGAACCTGTTTCCCGGCTGCGCGGTCAGCTTTTGCCATCTCAAGTACTTTGAGGATGCCTTCCTTGTGCATATTCTTTTCAAGAAGATATGCTTTTTTCTGGCGCTTGGAAGGAATCTCATATCCATTTTCCAGAAGCAGCATGACAATACGCTCAAATCCGATTGAGAATCCACATGCCGGTGTGTCCTGCCCTGTGAATTTACCGATCATCTTATCGTAACGTCCGCCACCCGCAACTGAGCCACCGAATTCATCCATTGTTACTTCAAAAATGGTTCCTGTATAGTAAGACTGTCCACGTACCAGCGTCGGATCAAATTTCACTTTGAATTCTGCCTCTTTTGCACTTTCTACGCTGGAGATGATCGTTTCCATGCTGTCGGCTGTCTTTTCGTCAAGGAATCCTGCCAGCTTTTCCTTGCAGAAACGGATTCCGTCAACATCCGGGCTGATCTCATCAAAGAGTCCAAGATAAGTATCTACATTTTCTTTTGTATAACCCATCTCAACCAGTTCTTCGCCTACGCCTTCTTTGCCGATCTTATCCATCTTATCAAGGATGATAAATACTTCATCGAAATCTTCTTCCTTAAATCCACTAAATGCAGCCATCGCCTTTAAGATATTACGGTCATTGATACATACCGTAAAATTGTGGAAATCCATCTTTCCAAGCATGGTCGTAGTTGCAAGGATCAGTTCGATCTCTGCAAGATTACCCGGCTCACCTAAAATATCGATATCGCACTGCATGAACTGACGGAAACGTCCTCTCTGCGGGCGGTCTGCTCTCCATACATTGCCAATCTGAAGTGCCTTAAACGGTGACGGCAGTTCATTTGCATGATTTGCATAGTATCTTGCAAGCGGAACTGTCAGGTCATAACGAAGTCCTCCGTCTACCAGATCGATCTCTTCTTTTGCCTCAGCAATTTTCAGTTTTTCCCCTCTCTTCAGAATCTTAAAAATCAGTTTTTCATTGTCGCCACCCTGTTTGCTGCACAGGTTCTCAATGTGTTCTACACACGGTGTCTCTATGGAAGTAAATCCAAATGTCTTATAGGTATCCTTGATCATCTGGATCACATAATCTCTGATTTCCATTTCTTTCGGGAGCATGTCTTTCATGCCGGTAACCGGTTTTTTCTTTAATGCCATAACCATTCTCCTTTTCGCTCTATCATCTCATCGATACGAGAAATATATTCTCCCACATCTCTGACATTTTCTATTCTTATCAGATTCGTCATCCGCCCGTTTTTACTTCCGGGTGCCGGAATCTCATACGGAAGCACCACCTTAGTCGATGCGCCTGCACCGGCAGCAACGATGGACTGCTTTTCCTCCATAATCAGTATATTGTAAATTCCCGCTTTGTCAACCTTTGCGTAACCTACATTTTCAAAATTTCCTGCAATATTCTTCTGTCTGTAGAGATAATACGGATAAAGTCCCATTTCACCGGCCGCCTTACGTGCCATATCGATCATCTCTTCCAGCTCTCTTGCCATCTGTTTATAATTTTGTTTTTCTGTGCTTGCAGCCCGTTCGCGTGTCAGTCTCGAACCATGTTTCATTGCAAGTGCATGGACCGTCAAACTATCCGGTGCAAGCTCTTTGATCTGACGAAGAGTATCTTCCATCTCCTCCGGATGTTCTCCCGGAAGACCTGCGATCAGATCCATATTGATATTGTCGAATCCCAGTTCTCTTGCCAGATGGAAAATGCGGACTACATCTTCCACTGTGTGACGTCTTCCGATCACATCCAGTGTCTTCTGCTGCATGGTCTGTGGATTGATGGAAATTCTGCCAACTCCATGCTTTCGGATCACTCGCAGCTTGTCCTCAGTAATGCTGTCCGGTCTTCCGGCTTCGATCGTATATTCTTTCAGATGTTCAAAGGAAAAATGTTCTTCCAGGAAACTCAAAACCCGGTCCATCTGCTGTGCACTCAGGGTTGTCGGTGTACCGCCTCCCATATAAATCGCATTAAGATGCTTTTCTTTTGAAACCTCTGCAATAAATGCAAGCTCTTTTAAAAGTGCATCTACATATTCATCCATCCGATTCTGCCATTTTGCAACCGGATAAGAAGTAAAGGAGCAGTAACTGCAGGTTGTCGGGCAGAACGGAATTCCGATATAAAGGCTGTATCCATTTTCATAATCCAGCTTGTCAAGCTGGGCTTTTTCCCGCTTTGCAATCTCGATACCAAGCATTGCTTTTTTCTCGCTTACCACATAGGTATCATGCATATACCGGATGATTTCTTCCTCAGAAGAACCTTCTTCCAGTCTTTCCATGATCATCTTTGTGGGGCGGACACCTGTCATATTCCCCCATGCATGTTCTTCTCCGGTCTTTTTGACCAGGGTCTGATATAATTTTTTATTGATATAACGCTTTTGTTCTCTTTTTTCACTGATGTCTGCGATTTCAGCCTCCCTGCAATGAAAAAAGGTCCACCGGACCTTTTTATCACATGCCTGCTCTTCCAGATCTGGTTCCTCTTCTGCGGTCATCTCGATCAGAAGTTCCTGTTCTGGATCTACCTTCTGGCTGATTTCAGCATCAGGAAGAAATGACTTTACGATATGATACATGTCGTAGGTGAAACGTTCATTCTTACAGCTGATCCGAATCATTTCTCTGCTCCTCTATACATACGGGTTGTTCACTTTTTCGTTGCCAATCGTTGTTGCGCCCATATGTCCCGGGAATACCTTTGTTTCATCCGGAAGCAGGAACAGTTTTTCCTTGATCGAACGAATCAGTGCAGAAGTGCTGCTGGTTGCAAAATCACTTCTTCCGACTGAACAACAGAACAATGTATCTCCACTGAAAAGTACTCCCTCTTTTTCTACATAGTAGCATACGCCGCCCTGGGTATGTCCCGGTGTATGGATCACCCGGAAATCTTCTCCGATCAGATGAAGCACATCTCCATCATGGATCACGTCTCCACCCGGGTAGCTGTAGCCATTTGTATATACCGTTGACTCATTCATAGACGGTGTGTGAAGAAGCTCCAGATCAGATTCTTCTACGTAAACCGGCATTTCTCCATACCGGTCGATCACTTTATCGATTCCCATGATATGATCAAAATGCGCATGAGTCAGAAGAATTGCCTTAATTACAAGCTCTTCCTCTTCGATATAACCGATCATCGCTTTTGACAAGTTTGCCGGATCAACGATCACGGTCTCTTTTGTTTCTTCATTGGTAACAATGTAACAATTGGTACTGATAATTCCTGTTACAAATTTTTCGATTTTCATTTCTTTTTACCCCACTGCTCGTTCTATATCCAGCACACCGACGATCTGCCGGAGCTTTCCGATCACTTTTCCAAGCTCCTCTCTTCCCCGGACAATAAATCCGGCTTCGATTGTTGCCGTTCCCTGTTTGCTGGTTCTTACATTCATAGACTTCACATCAATATTCATCTCCGTGAACACCTTGGACATATCCATCAAAAGTCCCTGCCTATCATTTGCATACATCTTGATCTCAGCCAGATAGCTTCCGGTGTCTGTACCTTCCTCCGGTTTTTCCCATTCTGCCGGGATCAGACGCGCTCTTTCCGTTTCTGACAGATGAATGATATTGACACAGTCCGTCCGATGGATCGACATTCCACGTCCACGGGTGATAAAACCAACGATCTCATCTCCCGGCACCGGATTGCAGCATCTGGAAAAGCGCACTGCCATATCGTCGATTCCCTTGACCACGATACCACTCTTGGATCGGGTGATATGCACCTTGTTCTTTGCCGCTTCCGCAACCTTTTCCAGAACACTTTCGTCAGTCAGTTCTTTTCGGTGATCCTTACTGTATTCTTCCGCAAGACGGTTGACGATCTGACCTTCCTTCAATCCGCCATGTCCAAGTGCTGCAAGGATCGAATCCCAGTCCTTAAAGCCGTACTTTTCCTGCACGATCTGCATATATTTCGGTTTCATCAGATCCGAGAGTACAAATCCTTTTGCCTTACAGTATGCGGCGAGCATTTCCTTACCACGTACAATATTTTCTTCTTTGAATTCTTTCTTAAACCACTGGTTGATCTTGTTCTTCGCCTGGGTACTCTTGACGATACTCAGCCAGTCACGGCTCGGTCCTTTGGAGTTCTGCGAAGTCAGGATCTCGATTCGGTCCCCGTTCTGGATCTTATAATCGATATTGACCAGCTTGCCATTGACTCTGGCACCTACCATCTTGTTGCCGACCGCAGTATGGATCGCATAGGCAAAGTCAACCGGCGTAGAACCGTTCGGCAGGTTCTTGACATCTCCGTTCGGTGTAAAGCAGTATACATCCTCTGCAAATAGATCCAGGTCTCCTTTCAGAAGATTCAGAAATTCCCGGTTGTCTGACATGTCTCGCTGCCATTCCAGGATCTGACGAAGCCAGCTCAGTTTCTCTTCTTCCTTCGCTTCAACGCTCTTCTTTCCATCTTCAGACTCTTTATATTTCCAGTGTGCCGCAATACCGTATTCAGCAGTTTTATGCATCTCTTTTGTACGGATCTGGATCTCAAACGGCTGACCGATCGAACTCATCAGAGTCGTATGCAGAGACTGGTACATATTTGCCTTCGGCATTGCGATATAATCTTTAAAACGTCCCGGTACCGGTGTATACATCTCATGGATAACTCCAAGCGCCGCATAACAGTCTTTTACAGAATCTACGATAATACGGACTGCAAACAGATCATAGATCTGATCCACCGTCTTATCCTGGTTCACCATCTTCTTATAAATGCTGAAGAAATGCTTCACACGTCCGTTCACTTCTGCATCAATGTTCGCATTCTTCATATGCGTGGAAACCTCATCCACAATCTGCTGGACAAATTCTTCCCTTTCCGTTTTTCTTGCATTGATCTGCTTTACTAGATCGTTAAAAACCTCCGGCTGGGAATATTTGAGTGCCAGATCATCAAGCTCTGTCTTGATCTTGGAAATACCAAGCCGTTGTGCGATCGGAGCATAGATATCCATGGTTTCTTTTGCTTTTTCCAACTGCTTCTCCGGTCGCATATACTGCAGGGTACGCATATTGTGCAGACGGTCGGCAAGCTTGATGATGATAACACGGATATCTTTTGCCATCGCAAGGAACATCTTACGAAGATTCTCAGCCTGGACCTCCAACTTATCCGCTGAATAGGAAAGCTGTCCCAGCTTTGTGACACCGTCTACCAGAAGCGCCACCTCATCTCCGAATTCCTGACGGATTTCTTCGTCCGTCATCACCGTGTCTTCTACCACATCATGAAGGATGCCGGCAACGATCGTCTCTTTGTCCATCTCCAGTTGTGCCAGAATGATTCCTACCCACAGAGGATGGATAATATACTCTTCTCCGGATTTCCGTGTCTGCCCTTTATGCGCATCTCTTGCAATATGATATGCTTTTTCGATCATAGAGACGTCCGCCGAAGGATGGTACTTTCTGACTCGCTCGATCAGACTTTTATAGAGCAGTTCCGGATTCTGATAATCTTCCACATCCTTTACCGCATGACCATCTACGATCTCCAGTTTTTTATGTGTTGGTTCGATCAGCATCTCCTGCTGGATTCCGATATCGTCTGCCATAGCCTTCCCTTCTTTCTCATTAGTTTCCCGGATACTGGATTACGGAATCTACTTTGTATCCTTTCAGTTTTTCCCGTCCTTTTAATCCCATCAGTTCGATCAGGCAGAGAACTTCTACAACCTCACCGCCAAGTCCTTCGATCAGTTTGATCATTGCTTCTGCCGTACCGCCTGTTGCCATCAGGTCATCTACAATCACAACCTTGTCTCCCGGTTTGATCGAACGCTTGTGGATCTCGATCTCTGCACTTCCATATTCCAGATCATACTTGATCGATGCTGTCTCGCAAGGAAGCTTTCCTTTTTTACGGATCGGCACAAATGCTTTTTGCAGATTATATGCAATCGGCATTCCAAAAATAAATCCTCTGGACTCCGGTCCGATCACGATGTTGAAATCCATGCCTTCAAGCTTATCCTGCAGTTCCCGAATGGAAAGCTGAAGCCCTTCCGGATCTTCAAGAATGCTGGTTACATCTCTGAAAATAATTCCTTTTTCCGGATAATCCGGAATGCTGACAACATATTCTTCAAGTTTTTTCATCTTTCTTCTCCACCTTACCTACAAATATATGCAATATTTATTAGTATAGCATAAAATTGCTGTTTTTCAAATTATTTATAATTTTGGATCACAATCTGTGGCGTACGGACTCCCTGATACTCATTGATATCAGGATAATAGGTAAATGCCATAACAATTCCATGCCCATGTCCGTGCAGTAGACACTCACAGGCAATATCTCCAAATTTTTCACGCACATATTCCACAAAGGTATTCACATCTCCAAAATACATGGCATCCATCCTTGTACCGTGAAGATCCTTCACCTGCAACTTCAGCACATTTTTATTCTTGCCAAGGATTCTCGCACTTTCCACCTGTACCTGTCTTTCTGCAAAGACCGGACGTGCATTTCCTTTGCCAAATGGTTCCAGAACCGCAAGCTCTCCGATAAATTTTTCATTGACACATTCAAACGGGAGCTGCATATCTATGGCAATCTTTTCATTCAGATCCTCTGGTGTGATCCCGGATTTTTCGTTAATCTCCTTACGGAACTGTTCCAGATTCTCCTCCGGCATGGAGAGACCTGCCGCCATCTTATGCCCGCCAAATTTTGACAACAGATGCTTTACCCGGTTCAGTCCTTCATACATGTGCCAGGTCTCGATCGATCTTCCTGAGCCCTTTAAACCTTCCGCGCCCTTCGTCAGCACAAAGACCGGACGGTAATATTTTTCCCGGATCCTTCCTGCCACAATCCCGGTAAGGCTTTCATGACATTCCGGCAGGTAGACCACCAGCACGTCTGCATCCTTAAGTTCACTGTTCTCCACCTGGATAAACGCCTCTTCTACCGCCTGCGCCGTCATATCCTTCCGGCTGTCATTGAGTGCTTTCAGATCACCTGCCAGCAGATCCGCCTCCGCCACTTTCTTTGCCTCCAGAAGCTCCAGGGCACGCTTTGCTGTATCCAGTCTTCCACTGGCATTCATACACGGGCCGATCACAAATCCAATGTGATACGGAGACAGCTTATCTACATTCACACCAGTACATTCCATCAGCGCCTTCAGTCCCAGATTCTCCGTCCGTTTCAGCATATCCAGTCCCTGTTTAACAAAAATACGGTTTTCGTCCACCAGATCCATAACATCACCGATCGTTGCGATTGCCACATTTTCCATCAGATAATCTGCATCTTCCGCATCTTTTCCCATGGCTTCCATCAGAGCCTCCACCAGCTTGTAAGCAACCGCAGCCCCGCACAGCCCTTTGAACGGATAAGTACAGTCCTCCTGCTTCGGATCCACAACCGCATCTGCCTCCGGCAAAATATATCTTCGTTCCCCGCCAATTTCCGTATACGGGACCTCATGATGATCCGTCACCACAACCGTCATTCCCATACTTTTTGCATAGGCGATCTCCTCTGCCGCCGCAATCCCGTTATCACAGGTAATGATCGTATCCACGTCGGCCTCCAGCGCCCGGTCGATCAGGTTCCGGTTTAGACCATACCCGTCCTTCATACGATCCGGAATGTCACTGTCCACATCAGCTCCGAGCATCCGGAATCCCTCCAGAAGAATATAGGTCGACTGGATTCCATCAATATCATAGTCTCCAATGATCCTGATTTTTGCATTTTCTTTTATCTTTTCTCCAAGAACCGCTACTGCCTTGTCCATATCCTTCATCAGCATTCCATCGTACAGATCGGCGATCGTACCGTTTAAATATTTCTCGATCGCATCATCCCCGATCACATCCCGGTTTCTTATCAGGGAAGCCACTCGCGGACTGATATGGAATTTCTCACTGATATGCTGAAAATCCGCTCCTTTTCTCAGAAGTACCCAGTTCTCCATTTTCTCTTTTCCTTTCTTTGGTAGTCAGATAATACAAAGATGCCGGAGGATTCTCCTCCGACACCTCATTTTCTGTCAGTTATTTCTTTTTCGCTGCTTTTTTGCCGCCGATTTTTGTTTTCATTACATACCATAATGCACCGGTGATACATACAGATGAATATCCGCCACCTGCAATACCAACCATAAGAGGTGCTGCAAATTCTTTAATAGAGCTTACACCCATGATATAAAGAACCGCTACCATGACAAATGTAGTAAATGTTGTGTAAATACTTCTTGTCAGTGTATAAGTGATACTTCTGTTTACAAGCGCTTTCAGATCATCGTTTCTCTTCATGACCCGAAGCTCTTCACGGATACGGTCGAAAATAACGATCGTCGCATTGATAGAATATCCAAGGATTGTCAGCATACATGCGATAAATGTATTACCGACAGATGTTCTTGCAAGTGCATAGAATGTAAGCACAAATAACAAATCGTGTAAAAGAGCAAGAACCGCACTTGATGCGAAACGTACATCTTTGAACCGGAACCAGATATAGATCAGCATACAGATCGCTGAAATGATAACTGCAATGATCGCATCCTGTCTCATCTCGGAGCTTACCGTAGAACTGATATTTTCTGCTGTAATTGTCGATGTGTCTACACCAAATTTATCAGCAAGCGCATTGTTAAGTGCTTCTCTTTCGTCAAGATTCAGCGTCTGTGTCTTGATGATGATCTGATTGCTGTCTTTTACCTTCTGTGCCTGTACATTGTGATCTCCGGTCACATCTTCTACAACCGGAACGATCTTTGAATCAATCTCTTTGATCGAGTAATCTTTATCAAATGTTACGGTTGTAGCCGTACCGCCCTTGAATTCCAGGCTGTAGTTCAGCGCACCTTCACCTTTTCCCGACTGGACTCCCATTGTTACAAAACCTGCTGCGATCACAGCAATTGATATTGCAAAGAAAATGGCTTTCTTTCCGAGGAAGTCGATAACTTTTCTTTCTTTTTTGAATTTCTTCGCATAAAATTTCACATCACGAAGACCAATCGCATACAGAGAGAAAATGATGATCCTGGTAATAACAAGTGCCGTAAACATTGACACAACAATACCAAGTGCCAATGTCTGTGCAAATCCTTTTACAGAACCTGAACCCTTGAACCAGAGAATAGCTGCAGCGATCAGAGTTGTTACGTTACCGTCAACGATCGCAGACAGTGCTTTGTGGAAACCATTCTTCAGGGAAGTCTTAACACTGATACCTGTTGTCACTTCTTCACGCACACGGGCGAAAATGATAACGTTGGCATCGACTGCCATACCGATTCCAAGGATGATACCTGCAATTCCCGGAAGGGTAAGCGTGATATTAAATGCATTTAAAAGCACCAGGATCAGTCCTGTGTAGATCAGAAGTGCTAGACCTGCTGCAAGTCCCGGAATCAGATATACGAAGCACATAAATACGAAGATGATGGCAAGTCCGATGGCACCAGCCATTAAGCTTGTGCTGATTGCTTCTTCTCCGAGCTGTGCAGCTACTACATTAGAGCGAAGTTCTTCCAGTTCCAGAGAAAGTCCACCGATTCGGATGGTAGCTGCAAGATTGTCTGCTTCTTCATAGCTTGACATCCCTGTGATAACGGCTTCTCCGCCTTCGATCGCCTGATTAACTCTTGGTGAACTGATTGTCTGTCCATCATAAATAATGGAAATCTGTTTTCCTACATTTGCTGCTGTTGCTTCTGCAAATTTGGTTGTTCCTTCTTTGGTAAGCTGCAGAGCTACGACATATTCTTTGTTCTTAGTCGTAGAGTTCTCCTGTGTCTGAGCCTCTGCATTTTTAACATCTGTTCCTTCAAGAACGGTATTGCCATCTGCATCCTGAAATACCAGTGATCCTGGTTTGCCAAGTTCTTCCAGAACTTTATTGGCATCGGATACACCTGGGATCTCGATGTTGATCCGGTCATCCCCTTCCTGATATACACTTGCTTCTGTACTGTACTGCTCTACACGCTTCTGCAGCTTGTAGATCGTATCCTTCATATCTTCTGCTGAAGGATTCTTGTCTTTTGTCTGATAGGTAATGCTGACACCACCGGCAAGGTCAAGACCAAGATTGATATTTCTTGCGGAACCTGTGTGGGAGGAACCAAATCCCTGCCAGCAGGTAAATCCAAGAAGTCCTAAAAGTGCAGCAATCAGAACAAGGCTTACTATTCCTTTACTCTTCTTCATGTCCAAGTCCCTTTCTTAGTTTTCGTCTGCCATTGCAGCCTTTATCATAATCGCGCATTCCACGCGCTTACGTTCCATCTCACATCCCAGATCATAAGAATCATTTAATCCGTCTGCATACTTGTATGCGTTTGCCATACATCCACCACTGCAGTAGAATCTTGCAAAACATTTCTTACATTTTTCTTTTGTATATACGTTGCAGCAACGGAACTCATCTGCGATCTCCGGTCTTGTAATCCCTTCGTTTACATTTCCCATCAGGAAATCTTCATCACCTACAAACTGGTGACACGGATAGAAATCTCCCCATGGCGTAACAGCAAGGTATTCGGTTCCCGAACCACATCCGGACAGACGTTTGTACAGACACGGTCCTCCTTCCAGGTCGATCATAAAGTGGAAGAAATTGAATCCTTCTCCCTTTTTATCTTTCTCGATGATATATCTTGCAAGCTTGTCATACTCATCAAAGATCTGTGGAAGATCTTCTTCGCGGATTGCATACGGATCAGATTCATCCCCGACAACCGGTTCGATCGACATCTGCTTGAAGCCAAGCTCTGCAAAGTGCTTCACATCCTCTGAAAAATCCAGATTGTTTCTGGTAAATGTTCCGCGGATATAGTAGCGTTCCTGATTACGTGAATCTGCAAGCTTCTGGAACTTCGGAACGATCAAATCATAGCTTCCTTTTCCGTTTCTGAAAGGACGCATTCTGTCATTAACTTCCTTACGTCCGTCAAGACTGATGACTACATTGTCCATTTCTTTATTGATAAACTCCTGGATGTCATCATTCAGAAGTACACCATTCGTAGTTACAGTAAAACGGAAATGCTTGTCATGAAGCTTCTCCTGTTCTCTTCCGTATGCCACCAGGTCTTTTACAACCTGCCAGTTCATCAGCGGCTCCCCGCCAAAGAAATCAACTTCCAGATTCCTTCTTGTTCCGGAATTGGCGATCAGGAAATCCAGGGCTTTCTTACCAACTTCATAAGTCATAAGCGCTCTTCTTCCGTGATACTCTCCTTCTTCTGCAAAACAGTATTTGCAGGCAAGATTGCAGTCGTGTGCGATATGCAAACAAAGTGCTTTCACAACTGTCTTACGCTTGATAACCTCCCCGATAAAAGGTTCATATGTATCAACAACAAAAAGCTGTCCATTCTCAGTCAGCTCTGTCACGTCATCCAATATATCTCTGAGTTCTTCTTCGGAATATTTCCCTTCCAGCTCATCTTTCAGCTGGTTCCATGTACTTTCTTCTTTCAGCGTCTGCACTGTCTGATTCTCGTTCATACGGTTCAGACATGCAATAACTTCGTACCCCGGCTCGTCCACTACATGAACGCATCCGCTGTTGACATCAAGTACAATATTATATCCATTGTTCTGGTACTGATGAATCACAACCGGTACCCCTTTCTATCCTTATTTTTCAAATTTTTCCTCATACGTCAAATGACAGCGGCTTTAAAGCCGCTGCCTGCTTGTCATACTTATTCACTACACTTACAAATATCTCTTATTTGCTGTGTTCGCAAGTCTGATTTCCTACTGTACAAGAAGTCTTGCATGCTGACTGACAGGATGTCTGGCATTCTCCGCATCCGCCCTTCTTTACTGTATTGTTCAGAGTCTGTGTATTCAATGTTTTAATGTGTTTCATTGTAATATCCTCCTTCTTTGCTCATTATGTGATACAGTATAACACATTTTCCAACTTACCGTCAACGCAAAAATCCAATCTGAAACAAATGTGTGAAACAAATGGGCAAAATCCAGTTTTTCTTTACAATCCTTACATTCATGCAAGTGCCCGGAGTCATTACTGCTCCTTCCGAAGCAACTGCTTCCTCCGGATTAAAAAATAAAAGTATCGCCCATATCCCTTGATACCGTCAACGCAAAAATTACATCTCCGCCCCTTCAGGACACCATACCACCGAGCATTCCGCCTGCCCCACAGAGGATCCAGGCGATCATCATCTGTATTCCACCCTGCACGCTCCGGTAGATCCCTGCTGAAATTGCAAGCAGGAGCAGAAAATAGAACATTCCAAGCATAAATCCCCTCAGGAATTTCCTTGTCTTCCCCATTTTTCCCATGGCAAATCCACCGGCAAATGTGGAAATTATGTAAACCGCAAGGATCCCGATCCGGACTGTTTTCTCGCTTAAGTCAAACTTATACAGTCCAAAGGACAGCCCGAGCAGCATCAGCATCGTAAGAAAGTAAGAAAGCATCAGTGCTTTCACAAGTCTTGTAAAACAGATATTTCCAAACAGCTTTTTTTCCATAAGAACCCCTCCTGTCCTTTTATACTATGAGAGATTCTTATGAAATATTCCTTTACTGTTCCATCTGTCGTCCCAGAAATCCTGCTGCGCAGAGTATCATCTTCTGTTCCAACTCACCGGGTTTTTTCCTGCCGTCCTTTGCCAGGATCACGACAGAACCGATCGCATCTCCGGCGCAGATGATCGGACTTACCACCTGCCATTTCAGTTCTGCATTCTGTCCCGACACGATGACCGTGAACTTCCGATCCATAGAGGATGCCAGAAACTGCTCCCTTCTTGCGATCACTTCCGCAAGCTGTCTTGTGATCAGCTGTTCCTGAAATTCTTTCTTCCCCGGTCCTGCTGCTGCAATCACCTGATCTGTATCTGTGATACACACCAGATATCCAAGCGTCTGCGCCAGACTTTCCGCATATTGGTCTGCAAAATTTCCCATTTCCCCAAGCGGTGAGTATTTTTTGAGAATGATTTCTCCTTCCCGGTCGGTGAAAATTTCAAGTGCATCACCCTCACGGATACGTAGCGTGCGCCTGATTTCCTTCGGAACGACAATTCTGCCAAGATCATCGATCCGGCGGACAATTCCTGTAGCTTTCATATTGATTCTATTCCTCCTGTGTTCCACATATTTTCCATAATTTATTCGATATGGGTAGTATGTGGAAAAACGTAGGATTTTATTACTCCGTATCCCTGAAATCTTTATTTATAATATCTTTCTTCGATCATATCCAGAAAATCCCGGTTTAAATAGTCTTCCATCTTTTTAAATGTTTCTTCGTTGCGGATCAGTCTTCCCGGCTCCTGATATTCTACCCACGCCATTGCACACCATGTAATTCCCCTGAGACACGTGATCGGAATAAAAATGTTCAGACGTTCTTCGATTCCACTCACATCAAATCTGCCATTTACCGCCTGGATATATTTTCTTGTAAAATCAGCCATCTCTTCTTCTGTCAGAATCACATCTGTTTTCCAGAAAGTTGTCGTTGGTGCAAGGAAATGCCCCAGATCCTGAACCGGATCACCATAAAGCGGCTTTTCCCAGTCAACCAGATAATTGTCTTTTCCTGCGCCATTCATCAGGAAATTTCCTGAATTCAGCTCTGTGTTAATACAGCATCTGTATCCACTATAATCCCGGATCTCATTGATCTTCTCCTGTCCCAGCTCCAGAAGACGCCGGATCTGTACTTTTTTCTTTTCTTCTCCCAGATCAGACTCGTAGTATGTCTGCACCATCTGATTACATTCATCCAGAATCGCCTGCAGTGGATTCGATGGCGATATCAGTCCATCCGTTTCTTTTACCGGAACACTGTGGATATCCGCAAGACATTCTGCCGCTTCCATCAGATTCTTCCGATAATCCAGTGCACTCCCTTCCAGAAACTCCATAACCATCACACCATACGGCAGTTCCTTCTTACTTCCATCTACAAAAACCGGCACTGGCGTCCGTCCTGAATCTGCCAGAAGCTCCAATGCATGATATTCGTATTCAATCTGATTTTCCAGATGCATCTGGCTTCCTGTATTGACACGAAGCACCAGTTTCTTTCCGGTCAGTGGGTGTACGAACCAGTAGTTGATATTATATTCGCCCTGTGCCAGTGGCTGATAGGTAATCTGAATTTCCTTCTGCTCTTCTTTCCCGATCCCGATTCCTTCCAGATAATGTTCTGTCTGTACATATTCTTTTAATCCCTGAATTCTTTCCATCTTATTCTCCCAGCCTTCCCCACTTTTTATCTTTTTCACTCATTCTGTATGGCACATCAAGCTCTGGCCATGCAACGTTGATCGTCGGATCGTTCCAGGCAATCCCGCCCTCATCATCCGGATGATAAAAATCCGTACATTTGTAGCAGAATTCTGCCTGGTCGCTCAGCACCAGAAATCCATGCGCAAATCCTTCCGGAATGTAAAACTGCTTTTTATTCTCTTCCGACAGTTCAATTCCATACCATTTTCCATAGGTGGCACTTCCTTTCCGGATATCCACCGCCACATCAAATACGGTTCCCCGGATCACCCGGACTAGCTTTCCCTGCGGATATTTCTTCTGAAAATGAAGTCCTCTCAGCACTGCTTTTCCAGAACCGGACTGATTATCCTGTACAAACTTCATCGTAAGTCCGGCTTCCTCCATATCCTTCTGATTATAAGTTTCCATAAAATATCCACGCTGATCACCATGCACCGACGGTTCGATCACGCAGAGTCCTTCGATTCCACCTGCATTTTTTTCTACCTTTATCTGTCCCATTTTCCTTTTATCCTTTTCTCTCTGCAAGAACTTCCTGCAAATATCTCTCCAGCGCATTCTTCCAGACCGGCAGTGGCTGAAATCCTTCTTCACAGATCCTTTTTCTGTCAAGTCTGCTGTTAAACGGTCTTGCTGCTTTTGAAATTCCATATTCTGCTGTCGTAACCGGAATCACTTTTACATCTGCATATTCTTTTTCACCAAGCTTCACAGCCTGTGCGAAGATTTCTTTTGCAAAATCATACCAGCTGACATATTCTCCTTCATTAGTCACATGATAGATTCCATATCGCTTTGTCATCGACAGATTTGCAAGAAATTTTGCAAGATCTGCTGTGTAAGTCGGCGTTCCAATCTGATCACATACCACTCGAAGTTCTTTCCGTCTTTTCCCCTGCTCCAGCATGGTCTTCACGAAATTATTCCCGTTTTTCCCGAATACCCAAGCGATTCGCACAATAAAATACTCTTTCAGTTCTGCTTTCACTGTCTGTTCACCCTGTAATTTCGTTTCACCGTATCGGTTCAGCGGCGAAAACTCCTCACAATCCGGTTCCCACGGTCTGCTCCCCTGTCCACCAAACACATAGTCTGTACTGATATAAACCATTTTAGCATGAATTTTCTGGCAGGCGGATGCAAGATTTGCTGTGCCCTTTCCATTAACTTCCCATACTTTTTCATAGTTTTCCGGCTCTTCTGCCGCATCCACCGCCGTCCACGCCGCACAGTGGATCACAATATCCGGTCTGAGCTTTTTCATTACTGCCTCGACTTCGTTTCTGTCTGTGATATCCATCTTCACATAACGACCTGCTGTTTTTCTCTTTTTGCTGCCGCTTCCCGTCACTTCATATCCCCGGTTTTCCAGTTCACGTACAACATCCTTTCCAAGCTGCCCGGCAGCACCCGTCACCAAAAACTTTAGCATTTTATTTTCATTTCCTTTTCTACGATCGGTCTCCACCACTCCTGATGATTCAGATACCAGTTGATTGTTTTCTTAATTCCTTCTGCAAAAGAAGTTTCCGGAAGCCAGCCAAGCTCTCTGTGGATCTTTGACGGATCGATTGCATATCTTCTGTCATGCCCTTTCCGATCCTCCACATAAGTAATCAGCTCTTCCGGCTTTCCAAGCTCCCTGCAGATCAGCTTCACAATATCAATATTCTTCATCTCGTTATGCCCGCCGACATTGTAAATTTCCCCTTCTTTTCCGTGACGCAGGATCAAATCGATCGCCCGGCAGTGATCCTTTACATAAAGCCAGTCACGGACATTTTTCCCATCACCATAGACCGGAAGCGGCCGGTCATGAAGCGCTTCGACGATCATCAGCGGAATCAGCTTTTCCGGCAGATGATATGGTCCATAGTTGTTGGAACAACGGCTAATTGTAACCGGAAGTCCATACGTTCTGTGATAGGACTGTACCAGAAGATCTGCCGCTGCCTTGGATGCACTGTACGGACTGCTCGTATGGATCGGCGTCTCTTCTGTAAAAAACAGATCCGGCCGTTCAAGCGGAAGATCCCCATACACCTCATCCGTAGAAACCTGATGATAACGCCAGATTCCATATTTCCGGCACGCATCCATCAACACTGCCGTTCCCTTTATATTGGTATCCAGAAAGACTTCCGGATTTTCAATCGACCGGTCCACATGACTTTCCGCTGCAAAGTTAACTACTATATCCGGGTGTTCTTCCTCAAACAGCCGGTATACAGTCACCCGATCCGTCACAGATGCTTTCACAAAACGGAACGCTGGATTTTTCATTGCTACTTCCAGGGTTGACATATGCCCTGCATAAGTCAGTGCATCCAGACAGATGATTTGATCCTCCGAATGCTTTTCCATCATATAATAAATAAAGTTGCTGCCAATAAATCCGGCGCCGCCGGTAACAATGATTTTCATAAACTCTCTCCCCTGTCTAAAATAGATTCTCTCTGAACTTTCCTTCTGCTACGTCATGCAAATATTGTCCATACTGATTCTGTCTGTATTTTTCACAGACTTCCAGCAGTGCGTTTCTGGAAATCCAGCCATTCATATAGGCAATTTCTTCCAGACATCCAATTTTCCGGTGCTGATGAGTCTCTACCGTCTTCACAAAATTGGTCGCATCTGTCAGACTCTCATGGGTGCCCGCATCCAGCCAGGTAAAGCCCTGACCCAGAAGCTCTACCCGAAGTCTTCCCTGTTCCAGATAGATCCGGTTAAGATCCGTGATCTCCAGCTCCCCGCGTCTGCTTGGCTTTAACTGTCCTGCATAATCGCTCACCCGGTTATCATAAAAATACAGACCTGTCACACAGTAATTACTTTTCGGATGTTCGGGTTTTTCCTCAATGGAAACCGCCTTGCCCTTTTCATCAAATTCCACGATACCAAACCGTTCCGGATCATCCACATAATATCCAAATATGGTTGCACCGTCTCCTCTCTCCGCTGCTTTTACCGCTTCTAAAAGACGTTTCTTAAGCCCATGCCCGGCAAACAAATTATCCCCCAGGATCATTGCCGCCGCATCATTGCCAATAAATTCTTTTCCTATTATGAACGCCTGCGCAAGACCTTCCGGTCTTTCCTGCACCGCATAGGTTAATTCGATGCCGAACTGATGCCCGTCCCCGAAAAGTTCTTCAAATCTCGGTGTATCCTGTGGTGTACTGATGATCAGGATTTCCCGAATTCCTGCACTCATAAGAACTGACAACGGATAGTAGATCATCGGCTTGTCATACACAGGTAAAAGCTGCTTGGATGTCACCATCGTAAGTGGATAGAGCCGGGTTCCTGATCCGCCTGCCAAAATAATTCCTTTCATTTTCATATCCCCGTTTTTCATTTTTATCTTTTTATTCTACCACGAAACAGCAGTTAGTTTAATAAAATCTCTCAATTATACCTATAGATTTTATCTATTCCGTTTTTATATATAGATTAAAACAATTATGAAATTTTTGTGAAAACTGTTACAATGTAATCGTAACCTAATTTTGAGAGTAAGGAGGAAAAATGAAAAGAAAATTATTACCAGTATTTCTGTCTTTCGCATTACTTGCGAACGGCTCTCTGACAGCTTTTGCCGCTGATCCGGTTGCTGATGCCGTTACAGAAAGTGATGTGCAGACTACTGTTTCAGAAGATCAGGAAAACCAGGAAGAAGTAACAGTTCCTGAAGGGGAAACTTCTGAAGAAGAAGCTTCTACTGAAGCTGATGATTCTAAAGAAACTTCGGATGTTATTACTGATATCGCTGGTCGCTACACAGAACTTGGCACAGATGGTAATCCTATAGATGGATCAAAAGCCATCGAAAATGCAAAAGCCGGCTCTGGTGTTATCGTAGATGTACGCACACCTAAAAACTACAACAAGGGACATATTGAAGGTTCTATTTCTGCACCAGTATTTACTTCTGATGGTGTTGTTAAGCGTTCCGATGAACCTACTGCTGTAGCTTTCACAGAAACTGTAACCGGAAATTCCGCTCTTGAAGGAAAAGAAATCTATGTTCTCTGCAACAGTGGAAACGCAGGTGCAAAAGCTGCTACTGTTTTATTAAACGCTGCAGGATATTCTCTTGACAACATTCACACTATTACTTACGGAGCAACAGGCCTTGAAGTTCGTTACGCATTCCTTGGAACAAACAACGCTGTAACCGGTGCTGAAGCCGTAGCTGCTGTTGATTCATCTGATGTAGTAATCATCGATGTACGTACAACAGAAAACTATGCAAAGGGACATCTGAAGAATTCTATTTCTCAGCCTGTGTTCTATATTGATGAAAAAGGCGAAGAGACAGTTACTCCAACAAATCAGGACGAATATTCAAAAGCTTTCGCAAAATATGTAACGAACAATCTTTCTACCTTTACAGGCAAAAAAGTATACGTTCTCTGCAACAGTGGTTCAAGAGGTGCAAGAGCCGCTACTGCTTTACTTGCAGACAACGGTGTTGACAAAAACACAATCTATACCATCACCGGTGGTGCGAAAGATGAAACTGTAAAAAGTGCTTTCGTAACTGTAGATGGTTACAAATTTGTATCCGGAAACGATGCTATTACAGCTGCAAAAGAAGGAACTGCATATGTCATTGATGTGCGTTCTACAAAAGCACAGGCTAAAACAGGCACTCTGAAAGGATCCATTTCACAGTCTCTGTTTGACGCCGACAACAAACTTGACACAGCTGAAGCTGAAGCACTTGAAAAAGCTTTCAAAGAAGAAATTACTTCCAAAATAACAGAAGACAAACCAATCTACATCATCTGCAACAGTGGTGCAAGAGGGGCTCAGAAAGCAACCAAACTTCTTGGAGAACTTGGCTATAACACAAGCACTAAGGAAGATGGAAAAGTATACACCATCACAAACGGTGCAAAAGGCCTGGAACTCCTGTACGCAATGTCAGGAACAGATGGAAATGCTGAAGACGGAAAAACAGCTGTTGCTGCTGTTGGAAAAGACGATGTAGCAATCCTTGATGTACGTGCAACAGGCAACTATGGTGCCGGACATTTGAAAGGTTCTATCTCAACACCAGTATTTAATGCTGATGGTGTTGCAAAAACTACAGATGACCAGCTTTCCAAAGATTTCACAAAATATGTAACAGACAACAAAGCCACTCTTGAGAAAAAAGATCTCTATCTTCTCTGTAACAGTGGTGCAAGTGGTGCAAGAGCTGCTACTGCTTTATTAAAAGCTGCCGGATATGATCTTGCAAAAGTGCATACTATCACTGGTGGTGCAAAAGATGCTGATGTAAACGCTGCTGCAATCTATGTTTCTGACACTCATGTAATCAATAAAATGGCAGATACAAAGAACTACCTGATTCTTGATGTACGTTCTACAGCTTCTTACACAAAAGGACACTTAAAGGGATCCCTTTCCCTTCCACTTTTTGACAAAGATAACAAACTTCCGGATGATCTCGCAAAAGCATTTACAGAATATGTAACTGCTCACAAAGCAGATTTTGAAGGAAAAACAATTTACGTTCTTTGCAACAGTGGAGCAAGAGGTGCTGCAAAAGCAACTCAGCTTCTCAAAGAAGCCGGAATCACCAACATCAAGGTATTCACCATCGAAAACGGTGCAAAAAGTGAAGTGATCCAGAAGCATTTTGTAACAGATCCTGTCGCTGATCCTGATACAAAGAAAGACAACAATGGCAAAGATAACAATAAAAACCAGAATAACGGTAAAACCACTACTGCTGCTACAACAAAGACAGGAGATACCGCTCCTATCGCTGCTCTCGCGGTTGCAATGCTCGCTGCTCTTGGCGCAATCATTGCATTCGGTAAGAAAAAAATTGTAAAATAATAATTATTCCCAAAAAGGTTACAAAAGCGGGACGTTGACTAAATTGCCAACGTCCCGCTTTTTCAAATCCATTCATATTCATACGATGTTCAGATCTCGTTGATCTGCTTCTCTTTTATTTCTCCAGATCTCCTTCCACACACCATCTGTAAAAAGATTCGTCATAGTTCTCTGAATTTTCAAAGCCACACATTTCCATTACAAGCTGCATATAAGCTGAACGGATTCCTCCGGTACAGTAAGTAATAATATGATCCTCTTTTGAAAGTCCTGCATCTTCAAACATCTTGGTCAGATCTTCATTACTCTTTAATGTACTGTCACTGTTAAACAAATCCGTATAACGGATCTGGATTGCCCCTGGAAGATGTCCCCCATTTTCCTCCCCATACATTGTCTTTCCATTATATTCTTTATCTGTACGGGTATCCACAATTTTACAGTCGTCATAAATCTCTTTCAGCTCATCCGTATTGATCACATGCGTTTCATCAATCGAATCAATTTCTACCGATACCGGTTTCGGCTCTGCTACTCCTTTGACAGTCTCAACTCCTGCTGCTTTCAGTGCTTTGATCCCGCCATCTACGATTTTCACATCCTCATAGCCTGCCGCGATCAGCTCCCATGCAATCCTGCCATCTTCTCCCCAACCTTTCTCCGCATTTGAAAAAAGCACGATTTCCTTATCTTTTGCCAGCCCAAGCTCTCCTAATCTTTCGCTCAGGCGCTTTGTATCAAGAATACATCCCCAGTTTGCATCCCCCGCTTCCCCGTCTTCGCAGGTTGCCAGATACTGCCATGTCGTTGCCACTGCACCTTTTACAGTACCTTTTTTCGCCTCATCTTCACCTCTTGCATCCACTACGATGATATCGTCCAGATTTTCTTTCACATAGTCGGCGGTTACTACATACTTTCCTTCAAATGGTTCACTGCTGTCTGATTTCGAATTCTTTGCACCACATCCTGAAAGTGATGAAATCGCAAGAATTCCTGCAAGAAATAATGCTGTTCTTTTCATAATCTTTTCTCCTCGTCTAATCTTCTTTCTTCTAACTATAGCATATCTTCAATCTATTCACTAATTGATTGTCCTTATCCCGGATTAAGTATATTCATCTTTTCTATAAATCACTTTTTCAGCAGACGCATGATTTTTCTCATCGGTTCTGTTATTTTCCAGCTGGTTGAATTTGCATATGTCTGGATCATTTCATCCTGCTCCCTGATCTTATCCTCATATTTCTTAAGCTGCCCTGTTTTCTGTTCCATCCGTCTGCCAAGTTCATCCAGCTGTTCTTCATAATGCGCGGCCTGCCTTCGCTGTCCTTCTATATATTCCTGCTGCTGTTCAATCGCTGCATTTTGTTTTTCAAGCTGTTCTTTCTGCTGCCCGATATACTCATCTTTCTGTTTGAGAATATCTTTATAATACGCCAGTTGCTGGCTTCCTTCTTCAATTTCACTTATCAGCCATGGCGTCTTATACATATGTTCTCCATTCCACTGATACAGATCAAAAATATCCAGATGAAAATGCTCTCTTAAAGTCTCCATTGCATTTGCTTCTCTCATAATCTGCCCCAGCATTTCCATCCCCGCTGCTTTCAGTCCCGGTACTTCCTCTATACATTTCATCAACCAGAATGCTTTTTCAAATTCCAGCTGTAAATGTGATACAGAATCCGGATTCCGGAAATCTTCCCGGAAAAACTGACAAAATTTTTCATCCGTCATCGATTCAACACAATTTTTCCGGATCATGACAGATTCATTAAATGCGCGGACTGAATTTTCTCTTGTTGACATACTGATCTGTTTCTTTCCTTTTATATTCCATTGAAAGCGGATCAGTCTCTCTTCCAGAACCGTGATCTCTGCTTCACTTACAATCCGAAGCCACAGATCATAATCTGCCAGCTGGCGATACAAAAGATTGAAATATCCGATCTTATCCAATACAGATTTTCTGACCAGAGCTGAGGGATGACAAAGAAAATTCCCAGATTGCAGAAGCGTATGCAGATATTCTTTCTGTGTCGAACACTTCCTGTCAAAAAGCTCTGCCATATCCCTGCATTCTTCTGACAGATCATTGCCACTTTCATCAACCAGATATACTCTCGTAAAACATGCCCCGAGCATCCGATCCTCTTCCATAACCGTCACTTGCTTTTCCAGCTTGTCCGGCAACCATGCATCATCGCTGTTCATAAATGCCACATAGTCTCCTTGGCAGTGATCAAGCCCCTGATTTGCTGCATAACAGTAAAACGAATTCCGATTCAGTTTAAAATATCTGATCCGTGGATCCTGATAGCTTTTAATCAGTTCTTCTGTTCCGTCGGTCGATCCGTCATCTACGATGACAAATTCAAAATCCGGATACGTCTGACAAAGTACGCTGTCAATCGCCTGTTTCAAACAAAATCTCCGGTTATAAGTACACATCAAAACGCTAACCATTATTCTACATCTCCAACAACAGCCCATCTCCAGAATGACTGATCATAATTGTATGTATGTTCAAATCCACACATTTCCATTACCAGCTGTGTATATGCCGAACGGATTCCTCCTGTACAATAAGTGACGATCTCATCATCTTTAGACAGTCCGGCATCCTCAAACATTTTTGTCAGTTCTTCATTGGATTTCAGATATCCCGCATCATCGAACAGATCCGTGTACCGGATATGAATTGCTCCCGGAAGATGTCCTCCCTTTGCCTCATCATACAGGATTGCTCCTTCATATTCTTCATCGGTACGCACATCCACAATTTTGTACTCGTCATAATTCTTCTGTAATTCTTCGGTTGTCATCACATGGGAATAATCAATTTCATCGATTTTTACTTCTGCCGGTTCCGGTTTGGATGCGAGGAACTGTGTCTTGATTCCACTGTCTTTCAACGCCTTCCATCCGCCATCTACCATCTTCACATCTTCATATCCGGCTGCCCGGAGTTCCCAGAGAAGTCTCGCATCATCTCCCCATCCATCTAGGGTCTCACCGATCAGAATAATTTCTTTATCCTTTGTAATTCCAAGATTGCCAAGAGTCTCTTCCAGCTGTTCCGGCTCCTGGATGCACCCCCATTTCTCATCTCCCTGTTTTCCTTCTGTAATACTCCAGTCCTGCCATACTGTAGCAATTGCACCTTTTACAGTTCCAAGGATTGCCTTTTTTTCTCCCCTTCCATCTACAAACAGCGTATTTTCATCTCCAACCTTGCTGATTGCATACTCCGGCTCAACGATCCACTCTCCCACAAAATGATTTTCATTGGATTTCTCTGCCGTACTTTCCGTCTTCTGTTTCTGTCCACATCCTGTCAGACCAATTGCTGCTACAAGCAATACACTGCATAACCACTTTGTTATTTTTCTCATTCCTTTTTCCTCCTTTAATCATCACCATAATAGTAATCTTCCTCATAATAATCCGGCGGTGTTTCTGTATCCGGCTGCTGTGGTTCTGTCACTGCTGATGAACCAGATCCACTGTCGGCTGATGAATTGCCAGAATCCGTTCCGGCATTTCCATCTTCCGTCACTTCTATATTACTTTCTATATGATTCGTTTCCTCAGATGTCTTGTCTTCCGACTTTTCATTCTCTTTTTCCGTCTCGTCTGTTTCCTCATATTTTCCACTGGAAAGCGCATCTTTTATTTCATCATCAATTCCTTTTACTGTCCCTGATACCTGATAATCTGTATCTCCAAACAGGAACTGATGTACTTCGGCAACATTGGATGCCAGTGTATCTGCGATTTCTGTACTTCCTACACCAGAAAGCATTTTGGAATACCTTGTATTTGGAAATCCAAGTGTTTCACCTACTTTATATTTTTGAAAATCTTTCGCATAATTCAGAATTTCAGTAAAAGAAAAATTGGTTGCAATCTGTGGAAAAACACTGTCAGCAATCTTATTGATCGTCGTCAGATCCATCTGCTGCAGCTTCTGCATGATATTCAGAAGGACGATTCTCTGACGCACTGTACGCTGCGCGTCTCCACCATCTGTATAACGGATTCTCGCATAAGAAACCGCCTGTACTCCATTCAGATGATAGCTACCTCCGACTTCCGGCTCAATCTTCTTATAACTTTTTCCGGTTACTTCAGAAGTCTCCACACAATAATTATTCATGTGGACTACTTCTGCATCAGTCAGCTCCAGATCCATTCCTCCCACCGCATCAATTACATCGACTAAGGCATTAAAGTTCACAGATACATACTTCTCAATGTTCATATCCATGTTCTCATTCAAAAGAGCAACACCCCCATCCGGTCCGAAATAAGAATAAGCTGCATTCGCCTTATTATAACTTCCATCTTTCAGCCGCATAAAAGTATCACGGTACACCGATACCATTTTCACTTCATAAGTTTCCTGATTCAAACTTACGATCATGATCGTATCACTTCGATTTCCTTTATCCAGCGAACCGTCCCTGGAATCCAGCCCGAATACTGCCACATTCAGGTATCCACTCTTATGTTCCACCTCTTCTGTAATCGATTCCTTCAGTGTTTCTTTTTTTACTTCGATTTTCTGGATTTTGTTCACTTTGCTGGCAGCATAACCAAATACGGCACCTGCCATCCCCAGAACAAGAATCAGCATCATGCAAATAATCCCAATAATCTTTTTCTTCCACGACCATCCTGCTATTTTTTTAAGCATCCTCATCATTCCTTCCTCTCCAGTAATTATGATTCATTGTCAGTTTCATGATGAAACTTTCCGGTAATTGTCGGTAATGTTTTCCCATCTGGTAGCCCAGATATTTGCACCCGCTTTCCACAAACAGCTGTATAATCTGCAAATATTTTCTTTCT
Source organism: Coprococcus sp. AM97-35 (assembly GCF_027697525.1). Taxonomy (NCBI): domain Bacteria; kingdom Bacillati; phylum Bacillota; class Clostridia; order Lachnospirales; family Lachnospiraceae; genus Coprococcus; species Coprococcus sp. AM97-35. The sequence goes on from NZ_JAQESL010000017.1 coordinate 28,817, forward strand.
TTTAAAAGCTTTTTCACAAGTGTGCAAATCAGGTGTATGCCTTCTTTCTCTGACTTTACTTTTTCAAATATTTCTGGATGACATGCCTGCGATACACCCTGGTCAAAATTTCTCCTTATCAGCTCTCTGTAAGTATACTCATGAGAATGAATCACCCGTGCATCTGCTTTATAAATAATCTTCCATCCATTTTGGATTGCTCCTGCTGCAAAGACCAAATCTTCATTGAAGATGACCGGATGCGGAAATCCTCCCAGTTCCAGATAGACTCCTCTCCGATAGGCAGCACACACATTGGAGCAAAAATAAGTTTTTATTCCCAGTTTTGGCAAATCCTTCTGCGATTTAATCTGGCTTTTTGGGGGATAATTGAAAACTCTCGTATATTTTTCCAACAGACCACAGTTCTGATCCGGTATCTGTCTGGCATAAGCTGCCACAGCATCCGGATGCTCATTTAATACTTCTGAAAGCTTTTCCAAAAGAAACGGATCTGCCGGAACTGCATCCTGGGTCATCATGACCACAATATCTGCATCTGACATCCAGATTCCCTGCTCTCTGGTTCTTCCATGATCAAATTCTTTTTCCAAAATCGGAATCTCTGTAACAGAAACCCGGTCTTTACAAACCGAAACATCCAGCTTTATCCCATCCCTGGTGTGTAACAGAATGATTTGCTCCGGAAGGTGCGTCTGTCTGCAGAGCCTATACAATACTTTATGCAGTTTTTCTGTCGGTCTGTAGACCGGTATGATCACATCTATCTTCATCTTCCGTCAAAAAATCCTTTAAAAATTGTCAGAATCAATATTTTCATATCAAATACCATTGTCCAGTTCTCAATATAGTAAAGATCATATTCGATCCGCTTCTCAATGGAAGTGTCTCCACGATATCCATTAATCTGCGCCCAGCCAGTCATTCCCGGATGCACCTGATGTTTTACCATATAACGTGGAATTTCATCCCGGAACTTTTGCACAAACTGTGGCCTTTCCGGTCTTGGTCCTACCAGACTCATCTCTCCTTTCAGCACATTAAAAAGCTGCGGCAGTTCATCAATACTCGTCCTGCGGATCAGCTTTCCAACCGGTGTAATCCTCGGATCATTCCTGGTAGACCATTCTGTTTTTTCCTCTTCTTCATCCTGCATGATCATAGATCGAAATTTGTACATATAAAATACCTGGTTATGCAGTCCAACTCTTTCCTGCCGGTAGATCACACTTCCTTCCTCTGTAAAGGCAACCACTAGCGCAGTAAGCAGCATGACCGGTGAAAAAAGAATGATTGCAACCGTTGCCCCAATCAGATCAACTGCCCTCTTTGCCGCCCTGTTCCGCATGATATTCAGTGGAACTCTGCGGACATGAATCACCGGAATCCCCTGCACATCCTCAATATAAGGCCTGGTAGAAATCACATTTCCAAAATCAGGAATCATTTTCGTGTGTACCCCTGCCTTCTCACAGACATCCACAATCCGCTCCAGTTTTCCATAATCCTCCGCACGAAGCGCAATCACAACCTCATCCAGTTCATTCCCCTCCAGTATTCTTTCCAGTTTTTCTTTATCTTTCAGATGGGCAAACACATGATATCCCCACTTTGGATTCTGTCTCAGTCTGTCCATATACTGTTCTGCTGCCTTACTCTCTCCGACCATCAGAATATGTTTCTGATTCATCCCCTGCTTTCGTATTTTCCACAGCACTGTACGGATCAGATATCTTGAAACAAATTCCAGGAAGATATTTACAAGAAAGAAAATGCACAGCATCTGTCTTGAAAAATGCTCCTGCTTTATAAAATAAAGTACCAGGATAAAAGCCATAAGACCAATCCCATTGGCACGAATGATATCCCACAATTCCTGCCTGTAACTTTTTATCCTTCTTGGCATATAAAGTTGAAAACTGCTATACAAAAGCAGATATCCAGGAATTATAAAAAACAGAGCTGAAAAATATGTTTGCACCGGCAGGACTCCTGCGTCCTGCACAAAAATCCCACTCCTGAATCTCAGATACCACGAGAAAAAATATGCGACAGCAATAATTCCTGCATCTACACATACCTGTGCTTTATTTAGCATCCGTTGATTGTTCTTTATCAAAATACCACCATCTTTTCTCTATCCATCCTCTTTTTCGCGCAAAGAATAATCACACTTCACCAGCGTAAGATTGGGATTGTACATCGGATCTCCTTTTTCCATGATTTCAGACCAGGTCCGGCGTACATAATCAATCTCGCACTGATATCTTCTGATCTTTTCCTCATTATCCTCTGCCCCTCTCGATCTGGATTCATAATGATACAGTTCCACATAAGGGTCATATACTACAAGATATCCGCATCTGCGTACCTTCAGACAGAAATCAATATCATTGAACGCCACTGCAAGTCGCTCCTCAAATCCACCCACTTCTTCATATACGGAACGCTTTACCATCATACATGCTGCTGTCACCGCTGACAGATCCTGCTGGGTACTTGCTTTGTGCAGATACCCGGAATAACCTTTTGGAAGTCCCCGGAACATATTACCAGCAATTCCCCGAATCCCAACAATGACTCCAGCATGCTGCACCTGACCACCCGGATAATAAAGCTTTGCTCCGACAATCCCGACTTCCTTTCTCTGGCAGTTCGCAAGCATTTCTTCCAGCCAGTCCTTTCCGATCACTTCCGTATCATTATTCAGAAGTACCAGATATTCTCCATCAGTCTCGCTTACTGCGTAGTTGTTGATCGCCGAATAATTAAATGGTCCATCCCATCTCAGAATTCGGATATGGTCTGACTCTATTGTTTTATAATAAGCAAATGTTTCCGCTTTTTCGCTGTTATTTTCGATAATTATGATCTCATAATTCTTATAATCCGATCTGGAAATCGATTCTAGACATTTCTCCAAATCTTTTATATGATCTTTATTGGGAATCAGAATGGAAATCTTTGGATTCCCCTGCATCTTATACCGGACACGATAAAACCCTCTGTCCAGTTCCGGTAAAACTTCTGCATGTTCACCACATCTTAGCAGATGTGCTTCTATGGCACGCTGTCCAGCCTCAAATGCATAAGTTTTACTGATTGGATTGTCCGCAGTAGAAACCTGATGTACCCTCCAATGATAAAGAATCCGCGGCACATGCGCCGTTATCGTTTTTTCCACACACCTGAAAACCAGATCGTAATCCTGCGCTCCGTCAAATTCACTTCTTAGTCCACCAACTTCTTCGATCAGACTTTTTCTTATCACACAAAAATGACAGATATAATTATTTGCCCGCAACAGATCCAGATTGAAATCCGGTTTAAAATGCGGCTGAAAATGTTTTTTCAGATCTGCTGTCACTTTGTCCTCATCGGAATAAAGAAGTCCGGTCTCCGGATATTCATTCAGTTTCTTTACCATCTCATACAATGCATCTGGCGCAAGCAGATCATCCTGATCCAGAAAACCAATATATGTTCCGGTAGCTTCCTTTATCGCTGCATTTGTATTTTCAGAAATTCCTCTGTTTTCTGAAATACCGATCAGGTGAATCGCTTTTTCTTTGAACTCATCCTCTTCTAGAATTTCTTCCATTCTGTGTCTCTCTTCATCTGAAACAGTCATACATAATTCCCAATTTTTATACGTCTGACGGCATACAGACAGAATCATCTGTCTCAAAAATTCTTCCGGTGCCTGATATACCGGAACAACAATACTGATCAGGGGTGCATACGAAAACGCTTCCTGTCTTTGTCTTTCCATCTCTTCTTTGGTCCGCCTGTGATTCTGATACCATTTTTCATAATCAATCTTCTGAAAACGGATCCTTTCTTTTAAACGTATCATAAACTCTTTTGGTCCAAAGTACCGAAGATATACAAGCCCTTTTTTTACCCGATACAGAGACATTTTATTGAACATCTCCTATCTCCTCTCCACTTTTGCCAGATGATTCAGTCCAAAGTCATTATGATCCAGTGTCAGATTCGGACTGTAATACGGATCTCCATTTTCCAGAATCTTTTTCCACCTAGTCTGAAACAATTTAATTTCTCTGTTAAAACGTTCAATTTTCTCCTCTGTGTCTTCATATCCTCTTGACTTGGACTCATAATGAATCAGTTCCGCATATGGATCATATACGATCAGATATCCTGCTTTCCGTATTTTCAGACACAGATCTACGTCATTAAATGCCACCGCAAACTTCGGATCAAATCCTCCGACTTCTTCATACACCTGTTTTTTTATCATCATACAGGCTGCTGTCACTGCACTCAGATCATGGATCACCTGCGCCCTCGCAAAATATCCCGGCGAATCTCCGTCCATTCCAAGGAATGCATGTCCTGCCACTCCTCCAAGCCCGATGATCACTCCTCCATGCTGAAGCGTTCCATCTTCATAATACATTCTCGCCCCGACAGCACCTACATCTTCCCGCATACAATAGCTCAACATTTCTTTAATACAGTCATTGCCGATCATTTCTGTATCGTTGTTCAGAAACAGCAGATATTCGCCGGTCGCATGATCAATTCCATACTGATTGATCTCCGGATAATTGAATCCTTCTCCTTTCCAGTACAAAACCTTAACTTTTGGATACTCATGCATGATCCTTCTATAATCTTTAAACGTTTTCTTTTTCTGGCTGTTATTTTCTATAACAAGAATTTCTATATTCTCATAGGTATTTTTTCCCCGGATCGATCGCAGGCATTTGATCAGATCATCTGTGTGATCTTTGTTCGGAATAATAACCGATATCTTAGGTGTTTGTTTTACCGGATATTTCGTCCGGTACATTCCCGGATACTTCGTTGGAATGACTTCTGCTTCAATTCCCATTCTTCTGTAATGCGCTCTTACCGCTTTTGCACCTGCATCCACAATATAGGATTTATTGTCTGCACTGCCTGCTGTAGATCCTTCGCATGCTCGCCAGTGATATAGGATTTTCGGTATATGCCGGATCTTATCGGTCTTCTCAACACACCGGAGTACAAAATCATAGTCCTGTGCACCATCGTATTCGCCGTTCAATTTTCCTGCCGCCTGATATAATTCCTTTTTAACAACCACCAGATGACAGAAATAATTTGTTGTACAAAGCATATCTGGATTAAAATCCGATTTGAAATGAGGGAAGAAATACTCTTCTCCATCCATCGTAATCTTATCTTCATCCGTATAAATAAGCTCTGTATCCGGATATTCATTCAATTCTGCCACACACTCATACAATGCGTCCGGTGTCAGCAGATCATCATGATCCATAAAAGCGATATAATCTCCCGTTGCCATATCCAGTGCCACATTTGTATTATCCGAAATATGCAGTTGTTTTTTATTGTCCTTCACCCGGATTCGGCTATCCTTCTTTGTGTATTCTTCCAGAATCCCTGCAATCGACGAATCTTCCCCGCTTCCATCTGAAAGACAGAGCTCCCAGTTCTGATAGGACTGTCCTCTTACAGAATCCAGCATTTCCCGCAGATATCTTTCCGGTGTCCGGTAAAGAGGAACAACAATCGAAATCTTCGGCATCCGGGTAAATTGCTTTCTCTTCTGCCGGTACAGTCTGATCCTGGACGGCTCATGTCTTCGCAGCCATTCTTCATACTCTGTACCGTTTTTCCCACTCAATTTGTCACCCGCCCTGATAAACGCTGCACGGATTCCAAACTGACGATAATAGATTCTGACTTTGCGAAAATCATCCAGCATTTTCTGACGTCGCAGTTTTCTTTTGAGATTCATGATCTCTTCCGCATTTTTCTCTTCTTCTTCAAAGCATACTTCCAGTTTTCGCGGAATACCTTCCTCATAAAATGCCTTAAACCCGGCAATCTCTTCCTTTTTACATTCCGGATACTCTCGCAGCACATCCAGACGCCGGATTTTTTCTTCTTTCATCTCCAGTTCATTCTGATTCTCATCCAGAAACCGAATCGATGCATTTTTCCTTCTATAATACCATCCCTCGACTGAAAATCCTTTTTCTTCAGTATTCACCTTATCTATGCTGTTTGCCAGCCATTTCTCCAGGTTCTTCAATTCACTGACTGCAAAGGTCTTCATCAATTCTTCTTTTCCACGATACGACTGCAATACTTCCAGTCTGGACGCTTCTCTCCAGTCTTTCGGAAGATGTATCCAAAGAAAAAACTGTTTGGTTATAAGTCTTTTTCTTATCTTACGGAACTTCAACGGATGAAGACGGATTCCATCCGTTGTATAAAATAGTTTCTTTCCATCCAGCCGGATTTCAATCCGGTTTCCATCTGGTCTGTTATCCAGAAAATATCCCGTAATAAGTAATCTGTCTTTTTCTTTTACATGAAACCGACATGTTGCGATATAAAAAGCATTTTCCATTTTTCAAATCCTCTCACTTCCACACTATCTGGAAAATAACCAGTTCAAAAACTGAAAGAAAACACAGATATACAATACTAGCAGCAGAAATACGCAAAATGTTTCTATATCAAACCGATATGTAACCGTCTTTAAAATTAAAGTTCCTTCACTTTCTTCACTATTTATTTTCAAATTTGTTCCTTCCTCTGATGTCTTTTCCGTATAAAGTGCAATAGAATCTTTTTCAAATACTACTTTATACGCCTTCCCCCTGCATCTGGTTACCGTATCAAACGAAAATTCATTGAATTTGCCCGTTTTTATATCTCCCACCTTCTTCACAGATTCCGCAACCGTTTCTCCATTTTCACAATCCTGAAGATAAATTCGGATCTCTGCTTCTGGATCTTCCTGCAAATTCTGGCATTTCACCTGGATTCCATCCAGTGTCTCCTCCTCACAGACAAATTCCTGCGATATCTGATCCTGCGACACATCCATCATGACATACTGGTCATTTTCTATCATCCGGTCATAAATCGCATGCGTCTTATGAACATGTCCATAAACAAATGCAAGCAGAATCAGCACAATAACTGTTGCCAACTTTTCTACTTTTCTCATTTTTCCCTCTTATTCTGCTTCCTGATATTCTCTGCACAACTCATCTGCATCCCCGATACTGCGAACTCTTCCATGTTCCAGCCATACAATCCGGCTGCACAGATTTCTCACCTGCTCCATATTATGCGAAACAAACAAAATCGTAGCTCCATTCTCCTTCATCCGGTTAATTCTTGCTTCACATTTCTGCTGAAAATGGAAATCGCCTACCGATAATACTTCATCCACGATCAGAATATCCGGCTGTCCGATTGTTGCTACCGCAAACGCGAGACGCGAAAACATTCCCGATGAAAAATTTTTCACCGGTACATCCATAAACTGGTCCAGTTCTGAAAACTCTACAATCTCTTCATAGCGCTCCTCCAGATATTCCCTGGTATATCCAAGCAGCGTCCCGTTCAGAAATACGTTCTCCTTCGCAGTCAGGTCAAAATCAAACCCTGCTCCCAGTTCGATCAGCGGCGCGATCACACCGGAAGTCTTAACGCTGCCACAGGTTGGTTTCATGACACCGGCAATGATTTTCAACATCGTACTTTTTCCACTTCCGTTTACACCGATCAGTCCCAGTGTTTCTCCTTTATAGACTTCAAACGACACATCCTGCAGTGCCCAGAAATCCTGATAGGTAATCTTTTTCTTTACTCTCTGTATAAAATATTCCTTAAATCCATCAAATTTCTCTGATGCCAGACTGAATTTGATGGAAACATCTTCTACTTTTACAATTACTTTTTTCTCCATCCTTACTCCTACAAATCAAAGATAAAACCATCCTGATGCTTATAAAAAAACCAGCATCCCACTCCAAGACACAGTACAGCTTCTGCTGCTGTCACCAGAAGCATCACCAGACCTGGAAGTCTGCCATAGATTACAACATTCCGGAACATGATCAGAATACTGGTCAGAGGGTTTATCATTACCAGATGGTATAACCATTCCGGCAGAATCGACATTGGATAGATAACCGGTGTCAGATACATCAGCACTGCCATCAGCACCGAATACAAGTGCAGAACATCCCTGTATTTCACCGCAATCGTCGCCAGAATCAGTCCAATCCCCAGAGCCAGAACCACCAACAAAAAAAGTGGCACAACTGAAAGAAGCATTGTCCAGTGAAGTTCCGCATGCATACCGATCATAATCAGAAATAACGCTGCACAGGATGCCATCAGATTGATCAGACTGGAACACACCCTTGACATCACGAATACATATTTCGGTACATACACCTTCTTTATCAGAGATGCACTCCCGATAATTGCTGACATTGCATTTGTCGTAGCGTCATTGAAAAAGTTAAAAATAACCTGCCCACATAACAAATACAACGGAAAATTCTCTATATCAAATTTAAACAGATTTGAGAAAACGATGGATAAAACCGTCATCATAAGAAGTGGATTCAGCAGTGTCCATAAAACCCCCAGTATGGAACGCCGGTATTTCACCTTCACGTCTCTTGAAACCAGTTCTTTTAAAAACGGCTTAAATTTGACAAAATTTTGAATATAAACTGACATATTTTCTTCCCCTTTAAATTATAATTATATTATTTTTTCAGTCTTTATTCAATCAAATCCCTTACACTTATCATTGATTTTCTCTATTTCTTTTATTGATTTTCCAAATAAGTAAAGGAGTCTGCATAAAGCAGACTCCCTAACGGACATCCTTATATAATTTTGCAATCTCTTCTGCCGGAACACCATCCCGGTACATGGCTCTCAGCCGGTTCATAAGCCACATTACTTTCAGCTTTTCGATTGTATTTCCGCCAAATCTTCTGTCTGAAGTATAAATCCTGTGTCTTGTCATCCCAAGCGGAATCCCTTTTTCTTTGAGGATCAGTGAAAACTGATAATCCTCCAGAATCGGCATCTCTGGAAATTTTCCCACTTCAAAGAACAACTTCCGGTCAATGAAAATCCCCTGGTCTCCAAACATTACTTTTCTGTCTTTAATCCTGTGATTGGAGATCACCCTGCAGGTGAACATAAAAAAGTTATATGAATGAAATGCAATTCCAAAACACCCTGCCCGGTATTTTTTCATTACAGTCTCAATCTCTTCTAATGCTGTAGCTGGAACTTCACTGTCGCAGTGCAGGAAAAAAAGTACATCTCCACTGCTTTCTTCCGCTCCCTTGTTCATCTGCTTTGCTCTTCCTTTCGGGGACTGAATTACCGGATACCGGTCCTTCAAAAGTGCCAGTGTTCCATCCGTGCTTCCCCCGTCTACAAACAGAATCTCACATCTTTCATTCAGCGGCTCCAGTGTCTTCATCAGCCTTTCAATTGTCGATTCTTCATTGTATGTTGGTATAATAATTGATATTTTCATCTCTACTTCACGGTTTCAATTTCTACGTTCATCCAGGTATCATACAGATTTCTCCGGAACTCGTCCGCATCTCTGATCACCGGGATCTTGAGAGTGCAGTTCTTTTTCGTTTCATCCTCTGCCAGAATCAGTCTTCCCTTTGTAAGCTTTTCTGTTGACAGCTGCATGTCCACTCTCTGTATCTCAAAAAGTTCCGGATGCATCATGTAAGCCGCAGCGATCGCATCCCAGTTATAATATCCGGGAATTCCATATTCATCCCAGTTATTGTCAAACCAGTAATCCGTCTCATTCTTGATCAGCCTTACAACTCCCTTACTCAGATCCGAAAGTTCTCTTTCATACTCTTCTCTTGTAAAAAGTACCTTCAGGCAATTATTACCCGTAATAACCGCAACATCCGTTCCACTGGTAAGTGTCGCATAAGTTGCCAGCGGATCACAGGAGAAATTAAGTTCATCCATTTCCCGCTTTGCAAAGATCAGCGGTTCTGTTGTTCCTCCCATCAATACGATACTCTTCACCTGATGAAAAAACTCAAGATTGTGTTTCCAGGCTCCATAAAGATTTGTCACGGAACCCGTCACCAGAATTTCCAGCTCCCCGGCATATTTTTCTGCCATCTCGGCAAGATAATGTGCCGCTTCACTTTCGGTTTCTCCAGGTGTTGCTCCACCTTTGTAAACGCGCAACTCGTCATGCCCGATTTTCTTTACAAACTTCTTTGTATTTTCGTAAACCTTCTCCAGCGTATTGTTCCCATAAGTTGTCGTCACTCCCAGGACCTCTGCTTCCGGATCCCCCAGCAGATACAGCAGTGCCAGTCCATCATCTACATCACACCCATTAATTCCAAACGTACAGTCACAATCATGAATTATTTTTCGCATACCATTCTCCTTTTATCACTTCTGAAACAAAATCCCCTGTCTTTCATCAATTTTGATGCCAACCAGTTCTCCTGTTTTTACCCCCAGTTTCATCCAGTCACGGTGAAGCATCCATACTGTCAGCTTTCCATCTGCATACTTCAACAGGATTTCTGCTGTTTCCCCCTCAAACATAACTTCTTCAATCTGATACATTCTTTCCGTCTCATCTACGGTCAGCGTGATCGCCGATGGTCTGACCATCAGTTCATACTCTCCTTCCGCTTTCTGCGTCTCAAATGAAACTGCCCGGCTTACGAATCTGCCATTCTCCACTTTCCCAAAAATATAATTTGTCTGTCCCATATAATCTGCCACCACTCTGGACTCTGGATGGTAGAACATCCTCTCCGGCTTATCATACTGAAGCACTTCTCCAGCTTTCATCAGAGCGATCCGGTCAGACACCTTCATCGCTTCTTCTTTATCATGCGTGACCATAACGACCGTAAGCCCCATCTCATGATGCAGCTTTCTTACCAGATCTGCCATCTCGCACCGCAGATTCTCATCCAGGCTTGAAAATGGTTCATCAAGAAGAAGAAGTTTCGGATCTGCCGCAAGCGCTCTTGCCAGCGCGACCCTCTGACGCTGTCCACCGGACATTTCCCGGATCTTACGCTTCTCAAATCCTTCCAGCTGGACAGCTTTTAACAGTTCTCCTACCCGCGCCTGCTTATCTTTTTTCGGGATTTTTTTCAGCTCCATCGAAAAGCTAATATTCTGTTCTACCGTCATATGCGGAAACAGTCTGAGATCCTGAAAAACAATCACGGTTCCTCTTTTTTCCGGTGCAAGATTTGTAATCGATGTGTCATCGATCCGGATATCCCCTTCCTGCGTTTCAAGAAGACCTGCAATACTTTTTAACAGTGTTGTTTTTCCGCAGCCTGAGGCGCCAAGAAGCGAAACAAATTCTCCCGTTCTAATCTCCAGATTTATATTCTTCAGTATTCTTATCTTTTGTAAATCTACACAAAGTTCTTTAATTGTAAGACTCATGTGCTCCTCCTGCCTAATAATATTCTACTTCCTGTGCCTTTGTAAAACGTCCCACGATCCATTCCAGTATTCCAAACACCAGAAGCATGATCACCAGGAATATCACACTGTAAATGCTGGCAAAATTACGTTCTCCGCTTCCGAGATATGGAACCATGACGATCGCAAATGTTTTGACATTTCCCCCGCCGATCATCAACGTCAGGAAATACTGACTGAACGAAACAACAAATGCCATCGAAAACGCAGAAAGCATGACCGGAAACAGATTCGGAAGTGTCACTTTAAAAAATGCCTGAAGCGCACCAGCCCCCAGAACTCTTGCCTGTTCCTCCAGCTTTACCCCTATCGCTCTTGTGCCATCCTGCATCAGTGTCACTGCATATGGAAGGGAGCAGATCAGATGGACAATAATAACCCCCAGAACAGTTCCGCTAAGTCCACATTTGATAAAGGTAATCTGAACCCCCATCGCAAACACGGTTCCCGGAACAAGAAACGGAAGCATCGACATAAATGAAAACAGCCGCTTTCCAAAAAAATCATAGCATTCCAGCGCCCTCGCCGTCATTGTTCCAATCACAACCGACAGGAACGCGACCGAAGCCGATATGAAAAGACTGGACATACAAAGTCGCACAAGCTGCTGCCTGTTTCTCAGTATTCCATTCACCGCTCTCATAGAAAATTTCTGTGGTATGAGCGACGGCCACGCCCATCTCTCAGTTCCCACCCAGACAAGGATTGTAAGGATCGGTACGATAACCAGGAAAATAAAATTGCCTATGATCAGGCCTTCCCAGATGTTCTTTTTTCTTTTCATCTTCCTGTTCCTCCTAACCTGCCAGCTTCTTCGTGCTCCGGCGAAGTAATATGTAATATAAAACTGCTGCAATCAGAGCAATCACGATCAGGATTCCATTGATCGCCATCGCATACGGTCGCGCCCGCAGATCCGGCTTGGTATATTCCAGATAAGCCAGAACCGGCAGCGCCTTTGGTGTCGTTGCTCCAAGTATGAACGGCAGCTCATATGCTCCAAGTGCAAATACAAAGATGATCAGGAAACCACTGAGCACTGTATTCATACATAAAGGAAGCGTTACTTTCATGAAGGTCTGAAGTTTATTCGCTCCAAGATTGGTCGCTGCTTCTCCAAGACTGCCATTGATATTCGCCATCAGAGCAATCACAAAATAGATTATGAATGGGATTTCCTTCCACAGATAGGCAAGAATTACACCAAGTCCATATCTGTCATAGATCAGCATCGGAAACTGCTGCTGATCCGTAATCAGTCCTGCATTTGCAAGGATTCTCGCAAGGATTCCATTTTGCGAAAGAATGTTTACAATAAAGAGTGCCACAACAACATGGGGAACAATGATCGGAATCTGAACAATCCGCATAATGATTCCGCGCACTTTTCCGGCACTCACCAGAACTGCACACAGAAATGTTCCTGTTACTGTGGCAAGAAAAGCCGACATAAATGCAATGTACAGACTATATTTTAATGACTGCAAAAGATCCGGCCTTGTCAGTACCTCCTTATAATATTTCAGCGTCGGTTCCGTTAACCCAAAAGCTGGAATCACCCCTAAACTTTGGATGATTCCAGTTCCCAGACCAATAATAAAAACTACGCCTAATATAAGTTGCGGCACCAACAGTATATAAGGTGTCATTTTTTTCTTCATTTTATTTTCCTACTACTTCCTCTGCCCAGATCTCTTCGATGATCGGTACAAGTGCGGAAGGCATTTCCGGAAGACGTTTTGATAAAAGTTCATCCTGAGAGATTGCTCCCTTACCGATTTCAACTTTATCAAATGCTTCTTTCTGTGTATCGTTTAATTTGTTGTAATCTACAACCGGAATGGTACGGATCTCTGTGAAACGATCTGCCTGTACTTCCGGATCCATCATCTCGTTGATTGCTACCTGGGCTCCTGCTACGTTTCCTGAATTTGCTGCAATTGCAATGTAATTTGTATTTCCAATTGTTCCTTTATCGAACTGGAAGGATTGAGATGTTTCTGTGTAAGTACCATTTTCAATATTGGTAGCTGTTGAATATGCACTGTAAGAGATATCCATTACAACTTCTCCGTCAGAGTACATATTGGTCAGTGCCGTAGAATCCTTCGGGAAAGTCTTTCCTTCATTCCACAGGTATGGATTCAGTTCACGCAGATATTCAAGAGCTGGCTCAATTGCTGCTTTTACAGTCTCTTTATCAGCTTCCATATCCATGAACTGTTCATATCCGCAGATATCGTAAATCACATTACGAACAAATGCACTTCCTGTAAAGTCAGGTAATGCAGGATAAGTTACTTTTCCTTTGTTCGCTTTGCAGAACTCCATGAACTCATCTGTGTTTGTCGGAAGATCCGGTGTTACTGCTGTATCTGCGATCATAACAAGCTGTGCTTTTCCGTATGGAGCTTCATATCCCTCAATCGGAAAGCAGAAGTCTGCATTTGTCTCTTCATCATCTGTATCAATATAAGACTGGAAGTTCGGAAGTTCTTCTGCAAACGGTCCGTAAAGCATGTTGTTTTCTTTACAGGTCTTGAAGTTTTCTCCATTAATCCAGATCATATCGATATCGCCATCTTTTTTATCTGTTGAAATTTCACCGGAAAGCTGACTTAAAATCGCATCAATATCCATCGGTACACGTTCCAGTGTGATGTCATATTTTTCTTTCAGACGCGGTGCATAGTAGTTATCAAGCCAGTCATTTAAGCTATCATCTCCGCCCCATCCGTAAAATGTAACGGTTGTACCCTTGGCTGCATCCACCATTTCATCGAAGCTCATATCCTCTACGGCTTCGGTTGTCTGCTTGGTTTCTTTGTTGTCTGCTTTTTCTGTCTTTGCGCTGTTTCCACATGCTGTTAAGGAAAACGCCATCACAGTACTTAAAAGCAGCGCTGCAATTCTCTTTTTCATTAAAATTTTCCTCCTTCATTTTCTCCGTCCTTCATTATAACAAATTATTAACAAAAAGCACGCTGTTTTTCATTCCTGCTTTGTTGTTGCCCCTCAACACTTCGTTTAGCTATTGTATTTTTCTATATACTTATAGAATTTTTCTACCGATGATTCCATTGCTCTGTCCTTCAGCGTAAGAAGACCGATTTCCCAGATCATATCATCTTCTGCGAAAGGAATCATGACCAGCCCCTCTGTATTCATATCTTCATGGACAAAGTCAATCGTCACAGAAATCCCTCTCTTCAGCCGGCACATTTTATAGCAGAGATCAAATCCATTTGTCTCAAATACAATATCCGGTTCAAATCCCCGGTTCCAGCATCTACTCTGAATAAACTCATTGAGTTTAAAACTGCTGTTTTCAAGATAAAGAGGCTCGCCTTCCAGATCCAGAATAGTTGCTTCTCTTTTTTTCGCCAGAGAATGTCCTTCATAGACCAGAAGCCCCAGACTGCATTTTTTTAAACTTTTCATATCAAAACAATCTCCTGCAAATGGTCCGATCGACAATGCCACATTCCCTTCTTTGTCAAGCAGCATTTTCTCTACGATCCGATCCGGATATTCCATATAAGAAAATGTCACATTCGGATATTTCTTCTGAAATTCCAGAATACAGTCTGGCGTCAGGTAACGCAGGATATCATAGGCAACCAGAAGTTCTACTGTCCCTTCCTCACTCGCACGTATCATATCAATTTCTTTTTTCAATTTGTCATATTCGCTAAGAACCGTATTCGCATAATCATACAGCCTCTGTCCACTCTCTGTCAGTTCTATCCCGGAGGCAACCCTGTCAAGCAACGTACATTCCAGTTCATTTTCCAGATTTTTCAGTACACGGCTGAGTCCCTGTGGTGACATAAAAAGCTCTTTTGAAGCCCTCGCAAGACTTCCTCTTTGACAAATCATCCGAAATTCCTCTAATTCTTTAATCGTCATTCTTTTCCCACGACTCCCCTATTTAAATTTACATTTTGCCCGATTCAAAATAGGTGTTTTCCCAAGAGGTACCTTTTCATCGATTCCCATAATAAGCGGTAGCAAATGCTTTGCATCTTCATATCCTCTCCTTCTGAAACTACAGATGCACGAAGCGCAATATGTATAAAGTTCCGGCTCCCTCGATGCTTTTACACGGTCTGTCAGTGCCTGTGCCACATCCGCTTCTTTTCCAGCTGCGCATCCACCAAGCCCGCAACACTGTACATCTCTGAATGCATCTTCTACCTTTCCGACAAGGAATGGCTTCATATCATATTCAAACTTTCTGTCTTTCCGGTCCGGACATGGATAATACATTGGAATCCTTTCTTTTTGATAAATATTTCCAATTTTAAGCTCTGCCATTTTTTCGTAAACACTGATAATCTCCGCATCCAGTCGTCCTTTTAAAAAATAATAGCAGTTCGGACATGCCATGATCACCTGTTCTACTCCTGACTCTTTTAATTTCCAGTTGATTCGCTCAATGATCCCCGCTGCCTCTGAAACAAGTCCCAGTTCTTCAATCGGTTTCCCACAACAGTCATATACAACTCCCACATCATATTTTGCGAATTCTTCCACCAACTTATCTGTCGTTTTCGGAAAAAAAGACGGAAAATTACATCCCGTAAAAAAAACTGCTTTCTTTTTTGAATGGCGGTAATTTGCAAATTTATACGGATTCTTTTCTAAGAGCAGTCCGTCATATGAATTATCAAGAAGCTTCCCACCTCCGTCTTCAACCAATTTTCTCCGACTGTCAAGTGCAATCTCTTTTCCATCAATTCCTTTTGGACAGACACACCCGCAGGTTCCACACAAGAAACAATGATATGCCAGCTCCGGTTTTTCTTTTAATACCGGCAGATCAATTCCGTATTTTTCCAGAAACAGACAACTTCTGGTACATTTTCCACAATGGATACATGCATCCAAATCCCACTTATTCATAATTTTTATCCAGCTTTCCTTTCAGTCCCAGTTCCAGATAATCAATCGTAATTGGACAGTTACAAATTGCTCCCTTTTCAATATCCTCATACAGGTGGTACAAATCTCCCTTATCATCCACATCATAATACATCTGACCTACCGCCGTAGAGAGTTTCTCATTTCTCATGTGCTGTAAGGTATCATAAATAACTGTATTCGTTCCGTATCGTTCAATTTTCCATATAGAATCATATTCTTTTTTCATTCCGATCAGATAGTACCCTCCATCAAATGTAGGATGAATCACAATATCTTTTCCCCCAAGATTATCAAATGCATTTTTCAGTGTTTCCGGATGAATCTGCGGAATATCTGTCCCGATCAGAATTACTTTCTCATACCCCATTCTCAGTACGATTCCAATCGCATTCTTCATCCTTTCACCAAGATCATCACCAAATTGTGGAAGACATACTGTCTCATTATCAAGAACTTGCTGTAGCAGCTTCTTTTCATCCTTTGGTGTAAAAAACACGAAAATATCCGCATCCACCTGCTTTGCTTTTTCATATATATCCTTTACAAAGCAGGCATGTAGACGCGCGCACTCTTCCCCAGTTAGAAAAGGCATCAGCCTGGTCTTTGTCTGTCCTGGTATCGGCACCCTCGTAAATAAAATAAGTGCATCTTTCATCTATAATATTTCCTCCAACATTTCAATCACACTTTCCACTACTTTAGGACAAAAATCCAGCATTCTGCCACTCGAAAGTGCTTCTTCAAGCTGTTCCGGAAGCGATACATCATAGCCTAATAACTCTTTGCAACTGTTTGTTGCAAACTTTTCCAGAAACAATGCTCTAAATTCTGCATATTTGTTCATCATTTCTTCTTTTTGCCGAAGCAGAGTATTCACATCCCAGTGTCCATATTTTAATCCAACAGCCATGATTGCTCCGGTAAATGCACCGCATGTATCCCCATGCATCATTCCACCTCCAAAACAAGCCGAGACTTTATTCGCCATCTCTTCCGTAATCCCAAGTCTCTCTGCGAAATAAGACAGAACGACCTGAGAGCAATCATATCCTTTTATAAATTTTTCCCGAATCATACTTTCTTCTATCATTTTTCTCTCTCCTTTGTCATCTTACATCACTTTTTCATTCTAACATCAAACCAGTCCTATTTCTATAGATTGTCTTATCGTATTTAACTATAATTTGCTTGTCTTATTTATAAATCAAATAATTCGTGCCTTTTACAAAAAAATCCCTCATCTGCGGTTTCCCGCAAATGAAGGATTTCTTTTACTTTATTCAATTCTTACAGTAATCCACCGATTGATAAGAATAACGGTGCAAATACAAGTGAAACAATTGTCATAAGTTTGATCAGGATGTTGATAGACGGTCCTGATGTATCCTTGAACGGATCACCTACTGTATCACCAACAACTGCTGCTTTGTGAGCTTCGCTTCCTTTTCCGCCATGATGTCCTGTTTCGATGTATTTCTTAGCATTATCCCATGCTCCACCAGCGTTGGACATGAAGATTGCCATAAGTACACCTGTAACAAGTGCTCCGGAAAGTAATCCACCGAGGGATTCCACACCAAGAACGATACCAACGATCAGCGGTACTACGACTGCCATCACACCCGGAAGCAGCATTTCGTGAAGAGCTGCTGTGGTAGAGATTGCAACGCATGATGTATAATCCGGTTTTTCTTCACCTTTCATAATGCCCGGTTTTTCACGGAACTGGCGTCTTACTTCTTCGATCATCTTGTATGCAGCCTTTGATACAGACTCCATAGTAAATGCGGAGAAGAGGAATGTAAGCATACCACCGATAAAGATACCGATGATTACTCTGTAGTCAAGAAGGTTGATCGCTTCAAGACCAACTGCCTGTGCATAAGATACGAAAAGTGCAAGTGCTGTAAGGGCTGCTGATCCGATTGCGAATCCCTTACCCATAGCTGCAGTTGTATTTCCTACTGAGTCAAGCTTATCTGTGATTTCACGAACAGATTCATCCAGTCCTGACATTTCTGCGATACCACCTGCATTATCTGCGATCGGTCCGTATGCATCAACGGCAACTGTGATACCTGTTGTAGAAAGCATACCTACTGCTGCAAGTGCGATTCCGTAAAGTCCTGCAACTGAGTAAGATACAAAGATACCTACACAGATCAGGAGAAGCGGGATTGCTGTAGATTTCATTCCTACTGCAAGACCACTGATGATTGTAGTAGCTGCACCAGTCTCTGACTGTTCTCCGATTCCCTGAACCGGTTTGTAGTCTGCTGATGTGTAGTACTCTGTGATGTTACCGATGATCACACCAACAACCAGACCTGCGATAACAGCAATAGCTGCACTCATCTTTCCGAAGAGTACATTACTCAGTACAAGTGCTACAACAATAACTACGATAGAAGCTGCATAGCTTCCCTTTGTAAGAGCTTTCTGCGGATTCGAATTCTCATCACCTTTTACAAAGAAGGTTCCGATGATAGAAGCGATCAGACCACATCCTGCGATCGCAAGCGGATAAAGTACTCCGGATACAGCTCCTGCTGCTACTCCAAGAGTCAGTGCTGATACAAGTGAACCAACATAAGATTCAAAAAGGTCAGCTCCCATACCTGCAACGTCACCTACGTTATCACCTACATTGTCAGCGATAACAGCCGGGTTACGCGGATCATCTTCCGGGATACCTGCTTCTACTTTACCGACAAGATCTGCACCAACGTCTGCTGCTTTGGTGTAGATACCACCACCAACGCGGGCGAAAAGTGCGATTGAAGATGCACCAAGACTGAATCCTGAAAGCACATCTACGTTCTTTGTAACGATGTACACAAGGCTTACGCCAAGTGCTCCAAGACCTGCTACGCACATTCCCATAACGGCCCCGCCAGAAAAAGCAATTGATAATGCTTTATTCATTCCGCTTTCTTTTGCTGCGTTAGCAGTTCTTACGTTCGCTTTTGTAGCGACTGTCATACCACAGTATCCTGCAACTGTTGAGAAAAGTGCTCCAATTACAAAGCATACTGCTGTTACCCAGCTGATACCAAATCCGATCAGTACAAAAAGCACTACTACAAAAATGACCAGAATCTTGTATTCAGCCATGAGGAAAGCTCTTGCGCCCTCCGCGATTGCGCCTGCAATCTCTTTCATGCGGTCCGTACCTGCATCCTGTTTTCCTACTTTACCAGCAAGATATGCTGCAAATAATAAAGCAATAACAGCTGCAATCGGGACCAGATACATGTAATTATTCATTTCTTGTTCCTCCCTGAATTATTGTACCTCTAAAGACAATATCATAAAAAGAACAAGAATGCAAAACAATTTTTTGAATTTTCAATAAGTTTTATTTTGTTTATCTATAAATGTGGTCTTTCTCTATTTTTTTAATTTGTATCTCACCGTCCACATTCCACTGGGATTTACACAATATCAAGATATGTTTTTTCCCGAGGTGCCGGAAAAGCAGCATCTAATCTGGCATATTCCTCCACTGTCAGATGAACCTTTCCCGCCTCCAAGTTCTGCAGTACATGTTCTGCCTTTCCACTTCTTGGAATGGCAATCACATTTTCCTTATACAGAACAAATGCCAGAAGCACCTGCATTGGTGTAATTCCATGAATCCGCGCTACTTCCTTCACTGCACTGCTTTGCAGAAGATCTTTCTGCAGATCCCCTGCCTGCGCCAGCGGACAGTATGCCATAAGTGGCACATTGTGTTCTTTTAGCCACGGAAGAAGATCGAATTCTACTCCTCTGGAGCCCAGATGATACAGCACCTGATTCACCACGCAATGATTTCCATTCGGCACTGAAAACAATTCTTTCATATCGTCTGTATCAAAATTCGATACTCCCCAGCTACGGATCTTTCCTTCTTTCACAAGCTGTTCCATGCATTCTACCGTTTCCTCAAGTGGAATCCCTCCTCTCCAGTGTAAAAGATACAAATCCAGATAATCTGTCTGTAGATTTTTCAGTGTCTGCTGCAGACTTTTGAAAATTTTTCTTCTTCCGGCATTATGCGGATATACCTTCGATACAAGAAATAACCTGCTGCGGTCATACCCTTGGATTGCTCGTCCGATCAACTGCTCTGATCTTCCATCTCCATACATTTCCGCTGTATCGATCAATCGTATTCCCGCATCAATTCCTGCTCTGAGTGCCGCTGTCTCTTCCGCGTCTTTGCTCCTATTTTCTCCAAGAAACCAGGTTCCCATTCCAAGTCTTGGCATTTCCATTCCATTACTCAGTTTTATCTCTTTTTTATTCATGATTTCCACTCCTTGCATTTTGTTTTTCTGTTCCTTACTGTCTGTTTTTACTATCTTATGATATGAGTGTCAAAAATAAATTTTGCCACTCACTGATGTAACTGGATTGCTCCATTGCTATGCAATTCCCGCAATCCTCGAACACCTCATATTATAGGAAATATCCCACTTTTTGCAAATGTTATAAGGGACATATTTTTATGTTTATTTATTCTTTTTATTATTTCTTATAACATTCTTTTTTTCTTCAATCCATGATACACTGGATTTATCATAAAATAAATTCAGTGATAAGGAGATTAGAAATTATGAAAGTTGTAGTTGCAATTGATTCATTTAAAGGAAGTCTCACTTCGATTGAAGCCGGAATGGCTGCAAAGGAAGGGATCTTAAAAGCACACCCGGATGCGAATGTTGTCGTAAAACCACTTGCAGATGGTGGTGAAGGCACCACAGATGCCCTGATTGCAGGACTTGGTGGTGAGCGTATTGATCTTACAGTGACTGGTCCTCTTGGTACTCCGGTAAATGCACATTACGGATATCTGGCAGAAAAAAATACTGCCATCCTCGAAATGGCTGCCGCTGCCGGAATTATCCTGGTAAGAGAATCTGAAAAAAATCCACTTACTGTAACCACTTACGGTGTCGGTGAAATGATCGCAGATGCCATGGAACGCGGTATCCGCAATTTCATTATTGGAATTGGAGGAAGCGCAACAAATGATGGTGGAATTGGAATGCTTAAGGCACTTGGCTATCAATTTTCTGATGAAAATGGACAGGATGTCGGCGAAGGCGGACAGGCGCTTGAACGGGTATCTTCTATTATAATAGAAAAAGCTAACCCAATTCTCAAAGAATGCAGTTTTCATATTGCCTGTGATGTAACTAATCCACTTTGCGGAAAGAACGGAGCTACCTATATTTATGGTCCACAAAAAGGTGTCACACCGGAAATAGCAGAAGAACTGGATCAGGCAATGAATCATTATGCTTCTGTTACCTCCAAATTTCTTCATAATGATTATGCATCTGCAGAAGGTGCCGGTGCTGCAGGTGGTCTTGGCTTTGCATTTCTCAGTTATTTAAATGCTACGCTGACTCCTGGAATCGATCTGATTCTTAACGCTGTCGAACTGGAAAAAGAATTAGAAGACACAGATATCACTGTTACCGGCGAGGGACGCCTCGATCACCAGACCGCTATGGGAAAAGCTCCTGTCGGTGTGGCAAGACTTGCCAAAAAATACGGCTCCAAAGTCGTTGCTTTTGCCGGAAGCGTCACCCCGGAAGCAACAGCCTGCAATGCGGCCGGAATCGATGCATTCTTCCCGATCGTCCGTGGAATCACAACACTAGCCGAAGCAATGGATCCCAAAAATGCAAAATCAAATATGGCAGCAGCTGTGGAACAGGTATTCCGTCTGTTATAGTTTTAATATTATTTACAAATTTCAGAGAGTGTTTTTGTATAGTTTTTACAGAAATACTCTCTTTTCTTTATGATTTTCTTCTTTTCCTACACTGACCATCAACAACACAACGATCTACGACCTGACAGATCTTCATTTCATCTGTAACAATGATTCTTCATCAAATGAAGAGCTTTCACTTGTGAAGGCAGGTTCTTCTGTTACCATTTCTCTGGATGACTCTGCAAACCTCTCAGTGATCGCAAATATTGCAGATTAAGTTTTGCCGTAAACAATCCACCTATGTAGTTTTAAGCAATCAAGTAGGAGGCGGTGACTAA
>NZ_JAQESL010000018.1:0-50967 GCF_027697525.1 Coprococcus sp. AM97-35
TATGAAAAGCAATTAAGAAAGAATAAAATTTTAAGATAATTAAAAGGCACCCTCCGATCATATTCCGTGATCAGACAATGCCTGTATAATTCTTATTCATTCATGTAATGATATCTCACACAATGCCATTCCTTTAAACGAATGCATTGCTGAGAATTTTAAGCAGTTCAAGTACGCTTACAAACTGTTGTGTAGAGTTACCTTCAATCCAGTGGACGATGCCCTGCCAGGATGAATTCTGGCGGTATCTGACATTGAGAAAGAAAGTCCCTTTTTGTCCACGATTCTCGATGAAATCTTCCGGTGACTGTACTTTATCAAGCCGGTCAACACCTGAAAACTGGGTTGAAGTGAAAGAACGTGCGCTGGTGGATGCCTGTGGAAATTCGAGTCTGTCGAAGAAATCATCAGCTAATTCGATCAGCTGAAGGATATTGGTGAATTTCCAGGGTTCTTTGCTGTAGCAGTGATAAATCCGACCGGACAGCTCTCCATCATTAATATTATCAATACACATGTTAATAAAGTTTGGTGCATACCAACTGATTTGATAGCTTTGTTCCATAAATTATCTCCATTTCTGCCCTGCTGCGAAGATAACATGATTGCAGCTTACCAGGTTTTATTCTCAGTATTGAACTGAATCGGTGAATCTTGCCGGTCTACTTCGGCTACAGAGGACACGAAGTAGTCCAGGTACTGCTTCCAGCTTTTATGCTCTCTGGAGAAGTATCTCTGGATTCTGTCGAAAATCATGCTGCAGTTCTCTTTGTTCGTACCAACGAGAAGTATCAGAAACTGTGATGGGCTGTATTTGGTAAAGGAGTCTCCTTTACGCAGACACTGCTGGATCGTATTCTGAAGCTCACCTGAAAGAACTTCAAGCTTGTCCGGCTTGTCCATCGGCATTCCTTTTCCGTTGGTGATGCTACATAACATTAAGTATACGGACTGTCCGTTCCTCTCAATGATTCGGGAAACGAGACGGTAACTGTCACGGAAACTTGGCAGGCTGCAGTAAAAAGCACCGCCGCGTATATCGTCCTCTTTCAGACGTTCCTTGATGTCGCCGAGTTCCTGTGGTTTGTAGTTAAGGCGACTGCTCATCTGCTCGAACTGCTGCATCATATGTTCAGAAGGGCGGATTCCAAGCTCTTCGAAAAATAATTTGGCAGTGCTCTCATATTCCTGCACAGCATCCTTATAGCGGTTCAATGCCATATAGCAGTCGATGCGGACGGATTGCCATTCATCAAACGGATATAACTGGCATGCCGGCTCACAGAAACGAAGTGTCTCTTCATAATCTCCGCGTTCGATCAGAAGCTTACAGAGCTCCTGAAGGGATTCGGAATAAATATTCTTATATTGGACGCTTTCAACAAGAACCCATTCATCTCCCGAAAGCTCCGGAAGAAATTCCCCACGGTACATCAGACAGATCTTCTTAAGAAGTGCCAGCTTTTTTACCTTATCGGTACACGTCTGCACGTCTTTTGACAGAACCTTAAACTGATGTGCATCAACTTCGGTCGGCATCGGAGCATCCCATCGATAAATACCTTTTTTGATGTTGATATAATCATGACTCGGAAGTCCGGCATCTACGATGATCTTTTTAAGACGGTGTGCGGTTACCCGAAGGTTGTTGGCAGCATCGGCAAGTTCTTCTCTTCCGTATAATTCATCAAGAAGCTTATCTCTGGAGATACCGGTATCGCCATGGTAGAGTAATATCTGCAACAATTTCATTGCTTTTGTCGTTGTGTTGCGTCCGAATGATACGGGAATCTCTCCGTAGCTTGCTGAGAATCCTCCGAATAAACGAACCTTTAAGACAGGTAAATGATCACTCATAAATTAACCCCCAATTTTACTATTGTGATGGTTTATAACTGATTTCTATTGTAATGGTCTTTGATTTTTTTGTCAAATAAATTAAAGCATATTAGACCAAATAACTTCTTTTAATGTTTTGATTATGCTATAATTTTTCTAGTTGAGTTTTTGGGACTGTTTCACTGTGGAAAAGAAAGGAGGAATTCTGTGCGGCAGAACGATTTATATGAACAAAAAAGACGCTGGCAGAGGATTTTTCTTTTCTTTTTTCTGCTATTTCTGACAGGTGTACTGATACCTGGCGGATGTGCATCGGGGGGAAAAAAAAGCCAGTCCGGGGAAAAGGGGGATCCGAGAGATCCATCGGCGCAGGTGCTTCAGACGGAGGCTTCCGGTGAAGTGACATATGGAAATGACCTGGTTGTACTGGATGCATCCCATACGGCAGATGGCTATGTGATGATCTGTTATAATGGAAGTAATGAAAAAGTCAAGCTCCAGGTGACATCCCCGGATGGCACAGAGTATACCTATCCGGTTACGGTTGTTGGTGATTATGCGGTTTATCCGCTTCCGGGCGGGAATGGTTCTTATAAGGTAACACTTCTGGAGAGTGTGTCTGTAGAGGACAATCTGTATGCGGTAAGCTTTACCCAGGATCTGGACGTACAGATCACAGATGAATTTGCCCCGTTTCTGCATCCGAATTATTATGTGAATTTCACGGCAGATTCCAAGTGTGTAAAAAAGGGTGAGAGTCTTGCAGGAAAGGACTGCTATTCTGATCTGGATGTGGTAACGCAGATTTATAATTTTGTAATTAAAAATATTTCCTATGATAAAAAGAAAGCGGAGAATGTTCCGTATGGGTACACACCGGATCCGGATGAGACACTGGATACCGGGAAAGGAATCTGTTTTGATTATGCGGCGTTGATGTCGGCAATGCTCCGGTCGCAGCGGATTCCGACGAAGCTGGAGGTTGGCTATTCCGGTGATGTGTATCATGCATGGATCAGCTGTTATGTTGATGAGATCGGCTGGGTGGATAACATCATTGAATTTGACGGAAAGAACTGGTCGATCATGGATCCGACACTTGCTGCAAACAACAGTGCTTCGGATGTGAAGAAGTATGTGGGAAATGGAAAGAATTATGTCACAAAGTATACCTATTAGATAAAAGGAAGCCGGATAAGAAGAATGTGGCAGGAATGTGAAAAGGAGGATGACATATATGGAAAAGCGGACACAGCAGGGGAAGCTTACGAATCTGGAAATTGCTTCGTTCTGCAGTGAAATGGCAATGATCCTGAAGTCTGGGATTTCTTCCCTGGAGGGAGTTGATCTTCTCCGGGAGGATGCGCAGACGAAGGCAGAAAAAAAGCTGCTGGATGAGATTTATCAGTCAGTGATGGATACGGGCAGGCTGGATCAGGCGCTGGAAGAGACGAAAGTATTTCCGGAGTATCTGATCCGTATGACGCAGATCGGAGAAGAGACAGGAACTCTAGATGAAGTAATGGAATCTCTGGCAGAGCATTATGACCGAGAGGAAGCGATCAGGAGAAGTGTCCGGAGTGCCATCTCCTATCCCCTTCTGATGATCGGGATGATGCTGGTGATCATTATCATTTTGATGACAAAGGTTATGCCGGTATTTGATCAGGTGTTCCGCCAGTTTGGTCAGGAAATGACCGGATTTTCAAGAGGGATCCTGCTTGCAGGCAATGCTCTTTCCAAATATTCGGCGGTGTTTGCGGTACTTTTGGCGGTGATCGTCTGTGCGGGTATTTATTTTACAAAGACAGAGAGCGGCAGAAAGAAACTGTATCACATCGGATCCGGGTTTGCATTTTCAAGGGAGCTGAAGGATAAGCTGTCGGCATGCCGGTTTGCAGGTGGAATGTCACTGGCATTGAAAAGTGGACTGACTCCGGAACAGGGAATGGAATTTTCGGAGAACCTGATCGAGGATGATGATTTCCGGAAGAAAGTAGCAGAATGCAAAGCGGATATGGAAAATGGAACGGATATCGCAGAGGCGCTGGTGAAAGCCGGAATCTTCACAGGTGTTTATGCGCGGATGACATCCATTGCCGGGAAAGCCGGAATGATGGATGAGATGATGGGAAGGATTGCCGATGAGTGTGAGGAGGAAGTGGATGAAAAGCTTTCTTCGATGATCGCAGTTCTGGAACCGACTCTGGTGATCATCCTGTCGGTGATCGTCGGAACGATCCTTCTGTCGGTTATGCTTCCGCTTCTTGGAATTATGTCAGGACTTTAGGAGGCATATGCTATGTGGAGAAAAGAACGGGAACGGTTTTATCACGGAAAACGGCAGCGTCCACTTCGGAATTTCTGTCTGTCCCTTCTGTTGTTTGTATGTATCTGCAGTGCTTTTTTCAGTGGATTTGAAAGGCTTTCGGACACGACAAGACGCAGGCAGAAGGAAAGTCTGGAAAATGCACTCTGGCGTGGTGTGACGCAGTACTATGCGCTGGAAGGACACTATCCGGAGACGCTTGATGATCTGACGGAAAACTGTGGGATCCAGTATGACAAGAAGCAGTTTTTTATTGATTATCAGATTGCCGGTGCCAATATTCTTCCGGACATTACGGTGATCGAACGATAGGAGGAAATGGACATGAAGCGTAGAAATGAAAAAAAGCATGTGATTGATTTTCTTTTTCCTCTTGCAGTCTTTTTCGTGCTGGCGGCATCATCGGTCGCCATTGTGGTTCTTGCATCGGGATTTTACAGCCGGCAGGTGAAGGCCTCGTCGGATTCCTATTCGGGACGGACGGCACTTGCCTATGTGACGGAGAAAATGCACCAGAATGATGAAAATGGTGCGATAGCAGAGGGAACTTTCGATGGGGAAAATGCTCTCGTGATCCGGCAGCGTTATGATGAGAAGGATTATGTGACATATCTGTATGCGTATGATGGATACTTAAGAGAGCTTTTTATCCGGGATGGAACGGAAGCAAAAGCATCCGATGGACGGAAGATCCTGGCAACAAAGGACTTCGAGGCTAAGGAAACTTCAGATGGGATTTTTCATCTGTATTGTGAAAATGAAGACGGGAAAAAGATAGATACATTTGTCAGTGTGAAGAGCGCTGCAAGATAGGAGAAGATTTATGGAACGGACACCGGCAAAGCGTTCCAGCCTGTTTTTGCTGGAACTGATGATTGCAATTTTATTTTTCTGCCTTGCTTCTGCGGTGTGTGTGCAGATTTTTGTGAAGGCGCACACGATCAGCCGCGAGACACAGGAACTGAATACGGCGCTTGAGAAGGTTTCCGGGTATACAGAGCTTTTTCTTGCAGATGCGCTGATGGAGGACACGGAGGTCTTCTATGACGCAGACTGGCAGGAATGCAGTAAGGATGAGGCTTCGTATGAGATCGTGATCCGGGTGGAGCCGGATGGGAAGCTTTTGCATGGAACATTTACGGTGCAGCGCCTGTCCGGAGAACAGCCGGAAGAAATCTATTCGGTGGAAACAGACCGGATGACAGGCACGGAAAGGGAGTGACAGGATGAAGAGAAAGAAAAGGGGATCATACCCGGGGATTCAGATCGGAACGTCGTACCTGCTTGTGATCTTTGTAATCCTGTGTCTGGTGACATTTGCCACACTCTCACTGTCAAGTGCAAAAAGGGATCAGAGTTATAGTCAGCAGCTTGCCGGCCGGGAAACGGCGTATTGTGAGGCAAATGCAAAAGCGGCGCAGATCATGGCGCAGATCGATGATGCATTTGCAAAAGAGGATCCTGTATTTGCGATTCGGCAGATTGAGGGCGTGACAGCTGAAGAAGACGGAGCGAATCTGGATATTTCCTATGTGGTTCCGGTCACGGACAGTCAGAATCTGGAAGTCGAGATCCTGGCAGATCCGGTAAAGGGAACGCAGAAGGTTGTAAAATGGAAAGAGTCAGCATCTGAGAAATGGGAAGAAAAGTCAACACTTCCGGTCCTTGGAAGTGACTGACGCGAAAGGAGTTTGAGCTATGGATATCATTGTACTGCTTCAGCAGGCAGTTTTAAATCATGCATCGGATATATTTGTTGTAGCAGGTCTTCCGGTTTCTTATCGGGCAAATGGAAGAATCTGCAGGGAGAAGGAAGAAAAGCTGATGCCGCCGCAGACGAAAGAATGCGTTGAGGAATTATATAAGCTGGCAGGAGGACGGGACATCCGGGTTCTTGAAGAAAAAGGAGATGATGATTTTTCTTTTGCTGTTCCGGGACTTTCGAGATTCCGTGTCAGTGCGTACAAACAGAGGGGTGCGCTCTCAGCCGTTATCCGTGTGATCACATTTAAACTGCCGGAGCCGAATGAGATCGGGATTCCGGACCCGGTGATGAGCTTTTATAACCTGTCAAAAGGTCTGGTGCTTGTGACGGGCCCGGCGGGAAGTGGAAAATCTACTACGCTTGCCTGTCTGGTGGATAAGATCAATCATTCAATGGAAAAGCATATCATTACGCTGGAAGATCCGATCGAGTATCTGCACCGGCATGATAAAAGTATTGTAAGCCAGAGAGAGATCAATGTGGATACGGAAAGCTATGTCAATGCGCTACGTGCTTCGCTCCGGCAGAGCCCGGATGTGATCCTGCTTGGTGAAATGCGTGATTATGAGACGATCGATGTGGCAATGACAGCAGCGGAAACCGGGCATCTGGTATTTTCTACCCTGCATACGATCGGAGCAGCAAATACGGTTGACCGTATCATTGATGTATTTCCGGCAAACCAGCAGAGGCAGATTGCAGTTCAGCTGTCCATGGTATTGCAGGCTGTAATTTCACAGCAGCTTGTGCCGACAGTGGATGGAAAACAGGTCCCGGTATTTGAGATCATGACGATCACTCCGGCGATCCGCAATATGATCCGCGACAATAAGGTTCCGCAGATTGATGGAGTCGTGTATTCGTCTAATAAAGAAGAAATGCATTCGATGGATTTTGGCCTTCTGAATCTGTATAAAGATGGGAGAATCACGGCGGAGACGGCTCTCTCCTATGCATCAAATCCGGAAATGCTGAAGAAAAAGCTATAGAAAAACATAACAGGAAGGGGCTGCGGTGAAGCAGTCTCTTCCTGTTTATCGTCAGTGTTTTAAGATTTAGCCAAGGGCTGTAATTGCTTCGATCACGATATCATACTGTTTTTTGACATCGGCGATCAAACCGTCAAGGTTGTCGTATTCCTGGCTGCGGAGCTTTTCAGTCAGAGCACTGCTGACATTGTAAAGTGCAGTAAATCCAAGGTTTACGGCAACACCTTTTAAGGTATGCATTGCACGAAATGCGGTTTCGTAGTCCTTTTTAGCCCAGGATTCTTCAAATAAAGCCATATTGTTGTCCTGCGGAAATTTGAGGACAAATTTGCGTACCATATTTTCATTCATAAACCGGTGAAGAATATCATTATAATCGCCACCAATTTTTACATAACATTCTTGAAGTGTCATTGTCTACAGTCCTTTCTGAACTTTTTTATCTTTGTGAAATCCGTATATTTTTGCCCCCAACATTTTAACATGACGTGTTACGCTTTACAAGATATTTCGTATTATGCATTGTCATGGTAATGAAAAAGGCTTATTTATTCGAAGAAATTGCATCATTTAACTGATCGTACCATTCTTTAGTCTGTGCTTCGTTGCTGCTGTTCAGAAAAATGGTGGTATCTGTTGTCTTTATCTGAAGAACCGGAGGATGTTCAATCCAGATATACATCTGGCAATGTCCGGTTTTGCTGCCACGGAAATTACCGAGAAGTTTGCTGTTATCTTCGGATCCATCAGACCGGTAGAATTTTTCATCCGGCAGATTATCCAGAAGAGTTACTGATTCCACATCGGCAAGAGCAAAGGTTGCTGTTTTATAGCCGGATGTAATAGAATACTGGGCAGCATTTTCCGTCAGGCGGATCGGTGTAAAATCGATCCGGATACAGAGGATACACATCCAGAGGAGAAGAAGCCCGGTGCCGACGAGCATTCCTCCGGTGACATATTTTGCAGAAGGGTGTCCGTAGTTTAGAGAATAATTCATGCTGTTCACACGGTCCTGTACAAAATACCGTTTGTCATTTGGATTGTTGTACCAGCCTTTCCGCCAGTAATAGTCATCATCAATATAAAATGGTGTGCTGTCCTGGGAGAGGATCCGCTCTTTTTCCTTACGCAGCCAGAAAAACATGATCAATATGATGGCAGCCGGTATCAGTTCGAGGAAAATGTAGATGCCCATTCCAACTCCGCCAATCCAGTTGCTGGATGCAATATCCCGGATGATCCCGAGATAGGCGCCGGTATTGCAAATGTTGGAGACAAAAAGGAATATGGTGTATAAACGCTTTTCCAGTGCATTGATCTGCAGGTTGATCTGTGAATTTTCACTGTAAATTTTGTTTGGCATATGGGCGAATAAATAGCCGGTACCCATGTAAGCTGCCGCGACAAGAATTGTGCAGAGAAGCATGACTCTTCCATCACTTTCAGTCAGCAGATAAGTACGGACCTGCGGGAAAAACAGAGGGATCAGAATCACTGCAGCCGGGATCAGATGCAGCTTTGCAGGCAGTATCTTTTTCGCAATTTGTGAGGAAGTGCGGGTATCCACTGCAGCGGACACATCTGCATTTGCTGAGCTGATCCATCCATTTTTCTGCTTAATGTCGTATACTTTCTGGTGATAATGATAGACACGGAGGATGGTAAGAAGGCAGAATTCTACGAACCACAGTGTCCATACGGTAATAAAAATAGAAAAGTAAGTAAAGCAAAGCAGGCATACCGCAATTCCTGCAAGCATGTTCCACAAATAAAACTGGCGGTTGTGCTTTTTATAAAGCTGGAGAAGCTCTTTTACGTCGGGATGTTCAAGTTCAGATTTAGGAATATGGACTCCCATCAGCATTCCTTCCTGGTATTTTGCAATATTTCCATAGACTCCGGCAAAGATGCCGACCATGGAAATGTCTGTAATTAAAAATATAATCAGCATCATCATTTCGCTGTTACCTCCATTTCGTTAAATGCTCTCTGGCAGAGTTCCAGGAAGTCGGTCAAAGTCATGCCGTGGAACTTTGCTTCTGCGCTTAAAAGTTCCAGTTCATCTGCCAGCTTTTCGTCAAAGCGGTTATCTGGTGGAGCAGAGGAAGTGGGATAACAGATGGTTGTTCCCTTACGGCGGTCTGTCTCGAGGAAGCCTTCTGTTTTCAAAAGCTGGTAAGCTTTGCTGACGGTCATGGTGTTGATACCGAGATCGGTTGCCATCTGGCGGACGGTCGGAAGCGATTCTCCCGGCTCAAACTCCCCTCGCCCGATTCCTTTGACAATCTCGTTGCGCAGCTGAAGGTAGATCGGGACTTCGGACTGCATGTTGATCTTGATGATCATATATCGGCATCTCCTTTCTGTGAGATTTGATTGTATTATACCACATAATACAAATAATACAATAGGAGGATAAAAAAACAGGAAAATGATGTACACGCTTTCAAGGTGCAAATAAATCTTAGAATTTGCTCCTATGAAAGCGCGTATGTCAGTTTCCTGATTTTTTATGTGGTTTGTGTTTTGATTAAGTTAAACAAATAGCGGGCAAATATTCGCCTGACTAAAATTGTAAAAGTTTAAAAACATTTTTTACAGCCTGGTAATTTTGCAAGCTGAGTGAGTTAAAAGGATTGGCTGTTTGTATGGGAATTAATAAAATTCTGCATATAAGTCCGAATTTTTTCCATCTGTTCTTTTGTAACCGGATTGCTGTATGAAATCCGGTCGATAATGCGGTTTAAATAGTCATTTTCCGCTATAATATCAAAGCTTTCTTTGAAGTTAATGTCAAAGAAATAGACGATATAAGATACCCAGTAATCCATCTGTGTGACGCGGTCTGCGGAAAGGATACATTTATTTTCAAACACTGTTTCGTATACCTTTTGGGTTATATTCTGTGTACCGAGTTCTTCTTCAGAAACGTTAATAAAGGTACTTGTGGAGTCTACGAGCTTTACCCGGCAGTTGTCCAGCTTGTCCTCATCACGGATCAGCTTTGCGTGTAAAAGTGTCTGCGGATCTGAAATCTCAGGGAGTTCATAATCGCTGTGATGGGCGATTGCAGTGTAAATGATGGAGTCCCATTTGTCATCCGGAAGAAAGCGGCGGATCATGCCTTCATCAAAAAGTACCTTTACACCGTAAGCAGCGTGATCCATTGTGCCAGGCTCAAAGCTGTCGTAGCGCTTTAACTGCTCAAAACGCCCGATGTCGTGAAGGAGTGCAATCAGCCTTGCAAGGTCGGTGTCTTCGGCTGAAAGATGCATCCTTCCGGCAAGCGCTTCTGCCTGTTTTACAACGCCGTAGGTGTGGATGATTTTTAATTTTATGCGGTCATTTTCGCGGTCGTATCCGTTAAGGTAAGATTCAAATTCTTGTTGTGCGAGTTGGTAGTACATGAAGTTAAACCTCCTGGAAATATATGGTTAGTGATTAAAAGATTTATGAATATGATAACACAAATTTTATTATTTTTTAATTGCTTCTGCCAAGAGAAACCAGTATTATTTGAAATAAGGCGAATGTAGAAAATTAAATCATATATAGATATGAGTGTATTTATTGTAGATAAAATTTTATATCTACACGAAACATGAGTTATGACGAATTTACTTATTAACCTTTTTCGATTATAATGGAGGCAGAAATGAGAAAACAAAAGAAAAAGATTCGTCATAACAAACAAACTCATAACCGGCAATATAAAGACCGATTATGGAGAATGATCTTTAATAACAAAGAAGATCTGTTGCAGCTTTATAATGCAAGCAATCACACAGACTATCAGAATCCTGATGATCTGAAAGTAAACACATTAGAAGATGTCCTTTATCTATCTATGAAAAATGATGTATCCTTTCTGGTGGGTGGTACAATGAATCTGTATGAACATCAAAGTACCTTTAATCCCAATATGCCACTACGTGGCGTGTTCTATTTCGGAAGGCTATATCAGGGATATGTAGCAAAGAATGATCTGGATATATACGGAGAAAAAAGACTACGGCTCCCGATACCGAAGTACATTGTTTTTTATAATGGAACAAAGGATGAACCAGATTCAATGGAATTAAAGCTGTCTGATTGTTTTGAAGCGACAGATGATGAAAAATCGTGTCTGGAATGTACAGCGATTATGCTGAATATCAATTATGGTCATAATCAGGAGCTGATGCATCAGTGCAGACGGCTGGAGGAGTATGCAATATTTGTGCGATGTGTCAGGGAATATATGCAGTTGGAAGATACAATGGAAGATGCGGTTTCTAAAGCAATGGATGCCTGTATCAGGCAGAATGTGTTGACGGATTTTTTGAAGAAACATCGAGCGGAGGTGTTGGAAATGATTTTGACAACATATAATAAAAAATTGCATGAGAAGACGTTGAGAAGAGAAGGGCGTGATGAAGGGATACAAAATATCAATCGACTGAACGGATATCTGTTAGCAGATAAAAGATACAGTGATTTAGAACGCTCAACGAAAGATACCGAGTATCAGGAAAAACTCCTGAAAGAATATGGAATAGAGTAAAATAAGAATCCCGTGTCAGATGTCAGGAGAAAGTGTAAGTTACTTTCTCCTGACATCTGACACGGGAATTTTCTTTTTTATAATTGCGGATTTCTTCTGCAATCTGTGTATAGTCTCGCTCAAAAAGCTTCTGGCTGATCTGCTCATTTAATATCATCTCCGGCAATTTTTCTACAAGCTTCTTCTGGACAAAAGCCTTACTCTTCTGCTTATATTCTGGCAGATGATATTTTTGCTGGATTGAATACAATTCTGGTCGCCAGAGGATTCGGATTTTTCTGGTGAGGTCAACGTGAGGATTTGCCAGCATTTCCCGGACAACATTTTTCAATTGTGTTGATATCATTTGAAGTTGCAGAATATTTTTTTGCCAGATTTATAATTTCTTCTAAAATACTATTGATTGTCATAAAAATACCCCTCTATTCAGATATCCTAATAAATTCATAAGCGATCCGCGGAGTCCCGTCACTGACGTAAATAATCCCACATTCTTCAAATCCATTCTGCTTAAAGCAAGCCTGCATTGGTTGATTATCCTTGTGGGTATCTACACGCAGATGTGAGATCTGTGTCTTGCAAAAATCAAAGCAAGCCCGTGCAATCCCTTTGGTTGTTCCGTCAGATGCAAGGCGGTGAACGGTTCCGTATGGAGTCTCGGAACGCCAGCTTCCATTTTCAATGAGTTGATAGTTCGGCTCGTCTCCGATGATGAGTGTAAAAGTGGCAACGACCTTATCATTTTCTACGCAGACATAACTGTTACCATTCTGGATATCCGGTTCGAGATCTTCGAGAGCCGGATAATTTGCATTCCATTGTGTCGGGTTTCCGGTTGCGTGCATGAACTGGCGTGCGGTGTCAAAAATATTTAAAATCGTGTCTACATCTTCTGGAAGTGTTTTTCTGATTAACATGGTGTTTCGTTACCTTTATCTGTTTTTTGCTGTATATGAAGTATAACATTTGAAATAAAAAAAGAAAAGGTGGAGAAGAAGGGTTTTCTGGAAGCGGTAAGGATTTTGCTTTCAGAAAAAAATATGCTGTTTGAGTCGTTGCGTGAAAAACTGGAAAGCTATCCGGAACTGAACAGTATGCTCTATTCGCTTTTATTTACGGGAAAAGCAATTGTGTAACAGTCAGAATTAAAAATTGTGTAACAATCAGAATTAAAAAATGCCAGGCAGGATACAGCATGCAAAGGAGGAAAAGGGATTGCTGTACCCCGTCTGGCGTTTTCGTATACGGGAAGCTTGGGGAGATTTCCCATATACGATTTACTGAATTTTATCGAATGTAATGTGGGCACTTGGGGAATGCACCACAATCTTATAATCATTTGGATAATATCTTGTAGAGAATACGAATTCTCCGTCATTTACAAATACTTCAACGGAAGAAGTATCTGCAAGGATTTTTACATTTTCCAGAGTGCCGACGTTGGCGTAGCGAAGGCTTCTGCCTGCGGATGCGGAAGTTTTACTTTTGTTTGTGAAATGCATCTGGAACCGTCCATTCTCATATTCAAGGATCAGTTCATCTGAAAGGACAGCCTGGAAATGATTCTCCTTAATTCCATTTACATTTACTTCATATACCGGGCAGCCGCTCTGGGTAAGTTCATTCTGAACATCCTGAAGCTGTTGTTTTTTTGCATCCAGTTCGCGAACCGGTTTCTGGCAGACTTTGTCATCTTTTATGAAGACTTCTCTTGGAAATGTAAAGCAGTGCTGCCATCCGTCTTTGATGGTCGGATTGGTATATTCTTCGCAATCCGGCATTCCCATCCAGCTGATATGGATGCGTCTTCCATCTTCTGCTTCGAAGCTCTGCGGAGCGTAATAGTCAAAACCATAATCCCACAGATGATATGGGGATAATTTGTAGGAATCTAAAATGTCGCCGTCCACAAGGAAGTAACCGGACTGGTATACATTTCGGTCAGCCCACTCTTTGCCTTCCAGGCCCTGGACGGAGGAGGAAAGGATTTTGATGCCGTCCGTTTCAAAATAATCCGGGCATTCCCACATATAACCGAAAGGCTTTTCGGATTCTATACGGCTGCGAAAGTGCCAGTTTATTTTATCGGAGGATTCAAAAATCAGTGCCTGACCGACATCATTTTTAGTACGTGCGCCCTGGATCATGTAGTAGATATCGTCCTTTTTCCAGACCTTCGGATCGCGCACATGGCAGGTCAGGTCAGAAGGATAATCGCTGTTGCGGAGCAGCTCTTTTTTGCTACCAAAATGGATTCCGTCTTTGGTTGTGACGAGTACGGTATTTGCCTCACGGCCGGTGTTGATATAATCAAAATCTCCATCTTCCAGCTTGACATTTCCGGTGTAGTAAAGATACATTGTACCGTCTTCGAGGAAGGCAGATCCGGAATATACACCGTGGCAGTCAAATGGCTGATCCGGGTAGAGGGATACACCTTTGTATTCCCAGTCGATCAGATTGGTGCTGGTGTAATGACCCCACATTTTCACACCGCCTTCGGCGTTAAATGGGGAGTACTGGAAAAATGCGTGGAACACACCATCCATCTGACAAAGTCCGTTCGGATCGTTGAGCCAGCCAACCGGAGGCATCAGGTGCAGTTTCTCGCGGAACTGTGTGCCGGATGTCTGTTCTTTTGCTGTCTGGTTCTCTTCTGCTGTATTTACTAAGTTTACAAAATCTCTGGTTAATGCGTTCATATTGATTCACTCCTGGAAATAGTTCCGCAGGCAACGGTCCGGAAAACGTATTGATACGGATATCCGACACCCGCTGCGGGAGACAAATTTGATTATTTGTCATGAGTTATTTTATTTCGTAAGTTTCATAACAGATGATTTACCGGTTACAGTGCCGGGTGCGGCACATTCTACAGAATCATACAGATCTGTATTGGTAAGGATCATCATGGTTGTTGCCGGATGTCCGGCTTCTTTTATTGCATTTAAATCTGCTTCGATCAGCACGTCTCCGGCGTGTACTTTTGCACCGTCAGATATTTTCTTTGTAAATCCATTTCCATCCATTTTTACAGTGTCGATTCCGACATGGATCAGAAGCTCTGCGCCGCCGTCAGTCAGGATGCATACTGCGTGACCGGTATCAAAAATGCTTACGATTTCGCCATCACAAGGTGCGGTGATGATGCCGTCAGCAGGTTCGATCGCTACGGTTTTTCCAAGGACTTCTGCTGCAAATGTATCGTCTGCGATCTGATCATTTGGAATGATTTTTCCATTTACCGGAGCATTTAACACTTCTTCGGAAGAAGTGGTTTTTGTATTGCCTGAAGCTGTTTTGGTTTCGGAAGCAGCAGATTCTTCGCTGTCTGTTTCCTCTACGGAAGCTGCAACAGTAACAGGAGCTTCTGCGACTGGCTCTTTCTTCTTGTCTTTGTAAAGTGCGAAGGATACTGCAAATGCAACACCGACTGCGATTGCCATCTCAATGACGTACTGAAGTGGCTGGTTCAGGCAGAGCAGGATTCCGAAGATACCGGTTACACCTGTTCCTTTTGCACCGAGGTGAACAAGGGAAGCATAAAGGGCTCCGCATCCTCCACCGATGCATCCGGCGATAAATGGTTTAAAGAATCTTAAGTTTACACCAAAGATTGCAGGTTCTGTAATTCCCATAAATGCACTGAGTGATGATGGAAGTGCAAGGGATTTGATCTTCTGGTCTTTTGATTTTACAGCAACGGCAAGTGCTGCTGCACCCTGTGCCACGTTTGCTGCACTTGCGAGTGGCAGCCAGTAGGTTACACTGTATTTTGCAAGCTGTCCGATATCGATGGCTGTGTACATCTGATGGATACCGGTAACAACGGTCGGTGCATATAAACTACCCATGATCAGACTTCCAAGTCCGAGTGGAAGTGTCAGCATCCACTGGATTGCTCCGAGGATTGCATTTTCAGCCCATACGAAGATTGGTCCGACGATGGAAAGTGTAAGGTATCCGGTTACGAATACGCTGACAAGCGGTGTGACAAAAAGGTCTAAAACTTCCGGTACGATCTTGTGAAGCTTCTTTTCAAGTACGGATAAGATCCATACAGCGATGACAACCGGAATAACGTGTCCCTGATAGCCGACCATGTCAATGTGATACAGTCCGAAGAACACGCTCTGTGTCTGCTGAACACCTTCCGTTGCAACTGTGTAGGCGTTCTGCAGGGACGGATGGATCATGATCATACCGATAACTGCGCCAAGGTAAGGATTTGCGCCAAATGCTTTTGCAGCGGAGAATGCAATCAGGATCTGCAGGAATGTGTAAGCAATGTTACTGAAAAGGGTTGCAAATACATAGATCGAGCTGGTTGTGCTGATGTGTAAGAACCCGTTACTGTTCATGAAATCCAGTGCGTTCATGATTCCCATAAGGAAACCGCTGGCTACGATTGCCGGGATGATCGGTACGAAAATGTCTCCCAGAAGCTTGATGGCTTTCATAAACCAGTTCTGCTTTTCGGCAGCAGCTTCTTTTGCTTCTGCTTTCGTGCTGGCTGTGATGCCTGCGATTGCAATAAATTCACCAAATACTTTGTTGACGGTTCCTGTTCCGAGAATGATCTGGAGCTGTCCGGATGCTTCAAATACCCCCTTTACCCCGTCTACATTCTCAAGTGCTGTCTTATCCGCTTTCGTGTTGTCTGCAATGACAAGGCGAAGTCTGGTAGCACAATGGGCAGCAGATACGATGTTCTTACTTCCACCCACATGATTCAGAATTTCCTTTGCGGTTTTTCTGTAATCCATATTCTCTCCTCCTTTAGATACAATGTGTAATCGATTTCATATCTTATGCTTAAATAATATGAAAAAAAATGCCATTT
Organism: Coprococcus sp. AM97-35; assembly: GCF_027697525.1. Classification (NCBI taxonomy): domain Bacteria; kingdom Bacillati; phylum Bacillota; class Clostridia; order Lachnospirales; family Lachnospiraceae; genus Coprococcus; species Coprococcus sp. AM97-35. Next base: position 16,312 of record NZ_JAQESL010000018.1, read on the forward strand.
GTAAATATGGCATTTTTACTGATAATTCATATTGTTTTTTGTGAAAAGTGTTGAAAGAAACTTTCGTTTCCTTAAGAAACTTCGGAAAATCAGGAAAATCAGGTAAGATTTTCGGAGTCTGAAGGGTCTGCTCCAACAAGACGGAAGCCGAGCTTCATCTCGATCGGGATCTGTTCTCCCCTTTCAATACTGTCAAGAAGTAGCTCTGCGCCGCGGATTCCACTGGTTTTGTAGCCGAAATGGATGGTTGGGATTCCTCCGGTGACGGCTTTTAACATCTGGTTATCTCCGAATCCGGTTACTCGGATGGACGTATTTTCAAGGATATAGCGCATTCTTGCACCTGCATCGGCTGCATTTGTCGGAATCTGCTTTTTTAAGTAGGTCTGAATGGCTTCGATTGCTCCCGCTGCTATGGTATCGGTTGCACATGATATGACATCGATATCACATTTGCTTTCCAAAAGATCCAGAGCAGACTCATATCCGGATTCCAGCGTGAAGGCTGAGGTTCGCTTATTTTCCTCGAAAAGCGTGACACCTGCATTTTTGAGTCCTGCGATAAATCCGTCCTCTCTTGCGGCACCTGCCGCTTTGTCATCACGAGTAACGCCGATGTAAGCAACTCCTTTTTTACTGAATCCGGCAACGGCCTGTCCCATTGCCTTTCCTGCACCGTAATCGTCGTGGTAAATGCAGTTTGCGTGTGAGGTGCGCTGCCCGATCACGACAACAGGAACCTTTGTCTCTTTTAAAAATTTCCGGTGACCGGCGGTGAACATCGTACCGACAAGAATAATTCCGTCCACCGGATAATTTTCAAATAACCGGAGGTATTCTACTTCCTTTGCAGGGGTGTTGTCGGTTCCGGCAAGAAGCATCTGATAGCCTCTTTCGGCGAGAACACTTTCAATTCCGGCAGTGATCCGGCTGATGGATTCAGAATTGATCTTCGGGACGACCACGCCCACCAGGCTTGCCTTTTTGGTACGAAGCATACGCGCCTGTGCGGATGGCTGGTATCCGGTTTCTTCGATGACTTTACGGATCTGTTCTTTTTTCCCTTCACTGACGTAGCCGCCGTTTAGATATCTGGATACAGCTGCGCTGGAGACACCGGCGAGCTGTGCGATTTCTTTGATGGTCATAATCTGGTAAATGAAACTCCTTTGTATTTGATACTCTTATTATAGTGGAAAGCAAAATAACAGACAAGACCGGAGAAAGGAGAAAATCCAATCTTGGTCTTGCCTGTATTGTTTTGGTTATAACTTTTTAAAATGATGTGAGTGTCAAAAGTAAATTTTGCCGTTCACATCATTATTATAATCTGCGATACAGATTTTTATAGCGTTTTTTGTCCTCTTTCGTTAAGATAACAGCCAGAAGCATGAATGCGACTCCTGTCAGAAGAACGATGACCCAGGTAAAGATCGGCGTATGATTTTTGTAAATAAATCCGATCAAAAGCTGGTACAGACTCATAAATCCGATACGGATGATCTCCATCAGCCCGTGGATTCTTCCGCGGTGGCTGGATGGGATACGCCTGGTCATATACGGGCTTTCCGCCAGCATGTAAGAAATCTCACCCCATGTCAGTACGACCATTGCTGCATAATAGAACGGGATGTGTCCGGAAAAGAGGATGAACATCACATAGCCGACCAGTGTCAGTAAAAATCCGTAGATTGTCTTTTTTGGTTCGGAGGATCGCTTCAGGATCTGGGTGATAAGTGGTGTGAAGAGAACAACGATAAAGCAGTTGATGCTTGTAACTGTTCCGAATATCACCGCACCGGTATCCCCGTGCAGACGGATCAGATCCATAGGAAAGAGATAATTATACATCTGGTAAAGTGCTGTGTACCCGCTGGTGATCAGAATGAACAGCAGAACAAGCCGGTTTTCTTTAAGAATCGTCAGCAGGCTTTCCCCGTGGCGTTCGGCCTGATAAATGGCGTTGCTATCATTTTCTTCTTTTTCCGGTGTGATATTCTGTACAAAGAAATAGATCAGCACAGAAGAAGTGCCGATGGAAATTCCACTGAGCAAAAATGCAAGCCATAAGTAATTGCGAAACATAAATCCGGCTACAGCAGAAGCCATCACGCCGCCGAGATTTGCTGTCAGATACTGGAGGGAATACCCTCTCTCTCTGTCCTTGCTGAGGGTGATATCCGCAGTAAGCGAATTGTAGGACGGATTTTCCATGTTCTGGCAGGTCGATGCGATAAACATCAGCACAATGGATTTTGTCGTCAGCGGGATCAGTCCGCAGATGATATAAGAAATGACGGAAATCATATCCAGGTAAACGATATTCATTTTCTTATTAAAACGATCGGCCATCTTTCCACCGATCAGATTTGCCGGGATCGTCAGGATCCCCATCAGTGCCGTGATCCAGGCAACCTGCACGGCATTCATCCCAAGCTTCTGGCTTAAGATCATCGTCAGCATCGGACGGACCATTGCCCCCATGGCCGTCACAAAGCGTCCGAAGCATAAGACATAGTTTTCTTTTCTAAGACCTTTGTATTGTGAAATTAGATTCATGATACGTTTTCCCCTTTGCATATTCCCCAGTTTCAAACTACTAATAATATACAATGCGGGCACTTTTTTGTCTATCTTATTCCGTTGGGTTTCAGCAAAAAATGGTGGTTGATTGAAGCCGGAAAATGATGTATGTTAGTACTTAGGAAATAGCAGTTGTAGGGGATTACGACTGAGCGAAAAAGGAGAATATGATGAAATCAGAAGAAGTTACGAGAATACTGGAAAATGCCATCCGTATAGGAAAAGGTGTGATCCGGTATGGAAGTGTCGCATCGTATATTCCGGAGCTTGCCAAGGCAGATAAGAATAAACTGGGGATCTGCCTTTACACAATAGACGGCAATCAATTTGAGACCGGAAATACAGAGGACAGATTTACGATACAGTCCATTTCCAAAGTAATGGCACTGTGTCTGGCGCTGGAAACGTTTGGAGCAGAGTTTGTGTTTGATCATGTGGGCGTGGAGCCGTCGGGAGAGGCTTTTAACTCACTGGTAGAACTGGATAACCGGAGCAACCGGCCCTTTAATCCGATGATCAATTCCGGAGCAATTACGGTTGCAAGTCTGCTGGTGAACCATTATTCCATCGAAGATATGCAGAAGTATATGCAGGAAGTATGCGAAGATCCGGAGATCGCGATAGACGAAGCCGTATTTCAGTCTGAGATGGCGACCTGCGCAAGAAATAAGGCGATTGCCTATCTTTTAAAAAGTAAGGACATCATTGATACCGATGTAGAAGAAAGTGTTACCTTTTATACAAAGATGTGTTCCATGTCGGTAAATGCAAGAGATTTGGCAAGGTTCGGTCTTCTGCTTGCAAATGACGGAGTGCAGCTTTCCACCGGAAAACGTCTGATCTCATCTCAAACTGTGCGGATGGTGCAGACCATTATGCTTACTTGCGGAATGTATGACGGATCGGGGGAATTTGCATTAAGAACAGGAATTCCGACTAAGAGTGGAGTAGGCGGAGGTCTCCTTAGCGTGTCGAAAAAGAAAATGGGAATCGGGATCTACGGACCGTCTCTTGACAAAAAAGGAAACTGTATCGCAGGCTGCGAATTGCTGGGATATATTTCAGAAGCACTGCATCTTCATATCTTTGATACCAGAGAGTGGAAGGTAGAAGAATAAAAAAAGACGATACTGCAGAACTCCCTTAGCATGTGGTTTTGCAGTGTCGCTTTTCTTTTATCCGCTTATTTTTCAGAGGATGGAAGACAATTTCCATCTTTAACAATGGTTGATTCTTTTCCTGCGATCATGGTTACCATGTATCCATTTTTCCCAAAATTGAGTGCAACGACTTTCCCTTTTTTCGTATGGAAAATCTGAATAAGGATATCTTTTGAAGTCGGTTTGTCTTTAAAATAGTTGCTTGGTCTGCTGTTCCCGGTAGGAATCGCACCATTGCCGAATGTATAGCGTGGTTTTGCATTTTTATCTGCACTTTCCAGATAAATAAGTACTTGTCTTGCAACTCGCCGGCTGGATGTATTGACCTCGGTCTGATCTTTGGGATTCCTTTGAAGAGCATTTAATGCACCGTTTGATATTCTTCCGAGCTTTGTCATCTTTTCGCCGCCGATTGTGGAGGTAAACTTGCAAGATTCTTCAAAGCTTTCCGGGTACATAGCATAACATTCGGACAAAGCAGCCTGAGTAGCAGTCCAGACTTCTTTTGCCTCAGTTAAAACAGCCTGCTTTTTTGCTTTTTCAATATATCCTGTCAAAGACGGAATTAGCAGTGTTGCCAGTATTGCAAGAATAGATAGTACAACAATGAGTTCTACAAGTGTAAAGCCGTGTTTTTTATGAATTGTTTTTATGAAAATCACTCCCATTAAAAGTATATTGAAAATATGTACAGATACAATTATTTATAATGATATAATACATTCTGATTGAAGAATGGTCAAGACAAATATGGTAATCAGAATACAAGAAATAAGGTAATATATAGATATGAATCAAGTCATGGAAAGAGAGGTATGAAAGCAATGGTTGATTTGAAAATGCTGGAGGAAAAGACTCCGATTTTGAAGGAAATCTGTAGCGAAAAAGAGGTGTTCTGGAAAAATCCGGACAAAACAGCTTGTGGGGAAGCAATGGAACAGATCGAACTTGGTATGGAAGATGTAGAAGATGCGGAGCGCAGACTGGAGCGTTTTGCACCGTTCATTATGAAATGTTTCCCGGAAACAAAAGAGAGAAACGGAATCATCGAATCTGTTCTGACACCGGTTCCGAAGATGAAGGATTTGCTGAATGAGAAATACGGCAGCAATCTGGAAGGAAACTTATTATTAAAGCAGGACAGCCATCTGGCGATCGCCGGTTCGATCAAGGCACGCGGCGGTATTTATGAGATTTTGAAGCACACAGAAGAACTTGCATTAGAGCATGGGATTTTGAGTCTGGAAGACAATTATGAGAAACTGGCGAGTGAAGAATGCAGAGAGTTTTTCAAAAAGTATACCATTCAGGTTGGTTCCACCGGAAATCTTGGACTGAGTATCGGAATCATGAGTGCAGCAGTTGGCTATCAGGTGATCGTACACATGTCAGCAGATGCGAAACAGTGGAAAAAAGACTTGCTCAGAAGCCACGGGGTAACAGTAAAGGAATATGAGTCAGATTACAGTGAAGCGGTGAAAAACGGACGTGCTTTATCTGATGCAGATCCGAACAGCTACTTTGTGGATGATGAAAATTCAAAAACACTCTTTCTTGGTTATGCAGTAGCGGCAAAACGTCTGCAAAAGCAGTTGGAAGAAAAGAATGTTACAGTAGACGAAGAACATCCGCTCTTTGTATATATTCCCTGCGGAGTAGGCGGAGCACCGGGTGGTGTATGCTTTGGACTTAAGCTGCTGTTCGGAGATTATGTACACTGCTTTTTCATAGAACCGACACAGGCACCGTGTATGCTAGTCGGAATGGCAACCGGACTGAACCAGGAGATTTCCGTACAGGATATTGGGCTTACCGGACTTACCCATGCAGATGGGCTTGCCGTGGGACGTCCTTCTGGATTTGTAGGCAGAGTAATGAAGAATCTGCTTGGCGGCGAATTTACTATCCGCGATGGAAAATTATATGATTACATGAGAGACCTTCTCGGAACAGAGAACATTTTCCTTGAGCCAAGTGCTTGTGCTTCTTTTGAAGGACCAATACAGATTGAAAGGAATGAATCTGCACGCAAATATTTACAGGAGAATCATCTTGAAGAGAAAATGAAAAATGCGACACACATTGCATGGGCAACAGGCGGAAGTCTCGTGCCGGAAGCAATTCGTGAAGAATACAAAAACACGTATCTGGAGAAATAAAAAGATGCGGTCTTCCTCTGAAGTGGCAGAAGAAGACCGCGTTTCTTTATTCATTTCCCATATTATTCGAGAAGATATCAGCCACTTCGCTGATGATAATGTAAGCTGTCGAATCGAGGCTGTGCACGTCAACTCTTGAAAATGCCGTATACGAGAACCGTGACGTATTCTGTTTTATGACACTGCCTGGAACTGGCTGTTATACAGATGACTGTAGAAGCCGCCTTCTTTCAGCAGTTCTTCATGGGTTCCCTGCTCAATGATCTTACCGTCTTTCATGACGAGGATCAGGGAAGCGTTGCGGATCGTAGACAGACGGTGTGCAACGACAAAGCTTGTACGACCTTTCATCAGGTTATCAAATGCTTCTTGTACCTGCAGTTCGGTACGGGTATCGATACTTGAAGTCGCTTCGTCCAGGATCAGCATTGGCGGCAGACAGAGCATAACTCTTGTGATACACAGGAGCTGTTTCTGTCCCTGACTGATGCTGTCCTCATGCAGGACGGTATCAAGTCCCTGCGGAAGTCTGCGGATGAAATCCCAGCTTTTTGCTTCTTTTGCTGCCCGGATGATTTCTTCATCCGTGGCATCCGGTTTTCCGAAGCTGATATTTTCACGGACAGTACCGGATTTGATCCAGGTATCCTGAAGCACCATACCGAAGCTCTTTCTGAGTGAATGTCGGGAAATCTCATCGATCGGTTTACCGTCGATACAGATTTTTCCGGAATCCACGTCATAGAAGCGCATCAGGAGGTTGATAAATGTTGTTTTTCCGCATCCGGTAGGACCTACGATTGCAATACGCATACCAGGTTCAACCTGAAGGTTAAAGTCTTCAATCAGAGATTTACTCTTGTCATAGCTGAAATCTACGTGGTCGATATCCACATTTCCATCCACCTTTTCAAGTACTTCAGAAGAATCGTTTACTTCTTCTGGTTCTTCTAAGAGGTCAAAGATACGTGTTGCACATGCAAGGGCGTTCTGCATTTCCGTGATTACGGATGTAATGTCGTTGAATGGCTTCATGTACTGGTTCGCGTAAGAAAGCAGTACGGAAAGACCGCCGACAGTCAGGGCTCCAAGCGGGATCAGGAATGCACCTGCAAGCGCTACGGCAGCGTAAATAATGTTGTTTACGAAACGGGTGGACGGATTGGTAAGGCTGCTGTAAAATACGGCTTTCTGGCTGTATTCTTTGAGTTCTTTATTGATCTCATCAAAACGCTTTGAAGCCTTGTCCTCATATCCGAATGCCTTGACAACCTTCTGATTTCCGATCATTTCTTCGATCAGAGCAGTCTGTTTTCCACGGGTTTCACTCTGCTTTTTAAACATGGTAAAAGAGCGTGAGGAAATAAATTTTGCCACCAGGAAGCTGAGTGGTGTCAGAAGGATGACCATCAAAGTGATCCACACGTTCTTGGAAAACATGAAAATCAAGGTTACAACAACGGTCACAACGCCGGAAAATAACTGGGTAAATCCGAGCAGTAATCCGTCAGAAAGGATATCGGTATCGGCAATGATACGGCTCACAATATCGCCGGTACTGTGCTGATCCAGATAAGAAAGCGGAAGCTTCTGGATGTGGCGGATTGCCTGGGATCGGATATCCTGTACAATATGATAGGTCATGCGGTTATTGACGAGGTTCATGATCCAGATTGCGGCTGCAGCGATCACTACGAACAGAAGAATCTGCTTCAGATAGAGCCACATCTGGGTAAAGTTTACATTGTGCGCTGCTACGATCTCATCGATCGCATTACCGAAGAGAACCGGCACATAAAGCTGAAGAACCACTGATATTCCGGCAAGGATGATGCTGAGGATCAGGAGGATCCAGTATTTTCCGATATATTTAAAAAGCTTTTTCATTACACTGTCTTTTTTCATACCTACATCTCCCCTCTTTCATATTTTGCACGGTCTTCCGGGAACTGTGAGAAATAGATCTCACGATAAACTTCGCAGGATTTCATAAGTTCATCATGTGTACCGGATCCGGCGAGTTCTCCATTATCTAATACTAAAATCTTGTCTGCCTGGCGGATGCCTGCAACCCTCTGGGATACCAGGAAGGTTGTTGTCTCTCCTTCCAGTCCTGCGAGGGCTTTCCGAAGTGCTGCGTCAGTTGCAAAATCAAGTGCGCTTAAGCTGTCGTCGAGGATCAGGATTTCCGGCTTTTTCACAAGAGCGCGGGCAATGGTAAGACGTTGACGCTGTCCACCGGAAAGGTTCTTTCCGTTCTGCTCGAGCATGAAATCAAGTTGTCCGTCTTTTCCTTCTACGACTTCTTTTGCCTGTGCAACTTTCAGTGCATCCCAGATCTCGGAGTCAGATGCATTTTCATTGCCCCATTTCATGTTATCGCGGATGCTGCCTTTGAAAAGGACGGAGCGCTGCTGTACGATTCCGACCTTGTCGTGGATTTCCTGATTGGTAAGCTCTTTTACATTGCGTCCATTCAGTTTAACGGTTCCGCAGGTTACATCATAGAAACGGGAGATCAGGCTGACCAGAGTGGATTTTCCGCATCCGGTACCACCGATGATACCGACTGTCTGCCCTTTTTTTACAGAGAAACTGATATCAGAAAGGCTTGATGCACCGGCACCTGCATAGGTGAAGGATACCTTGTCGAATTCAACTTCATTTGCAGAAGGATCTGCCTTTGCAGAAGGGGTTTCCGGATAATGCATGGTAGTCCTGATATCCAGGACACCGGCTACACGGTCTGCACATGCCATCGCCTTGTTCAGTGTAATGATCAGGGAAGCCAGCTTGATCAGTTCGACGATCATCTGTGCCATGTAGTTGTAAAGCGCGACAACCTGTCCCTGATGCATGGTTCCGAGATTGACCTGGAGTCCTGCTCTTGCAATCAGGATGACAGTTGCAATGTTGATCAACACGTAGGTAAATGGATTTAACAGGGCGGAAATTCTTCCGACAAATTCATTTAACCTGGTCAGTTCGGTGTTGCTCTTTTCAAATTCATTTACCGATTCTTCTTCGCGGCAAAATGCGCGGATCACGCGGACACCTGTCAGATTCTCACGGGTAAGTCCTGTGACGCGGTCCAGGGCAGCCTGCACTTTTTTGAAAAGCGGGATGCTGACCAGCATAATGAAAATGACGCCGACAAATAAAAGAGGGATCGCCACAACGAATACTAGCGCACATTTAAAGTTGATCGTAAATGCCATGATCATCGAACCGATTACGATAAACGGACTTCTCAGAAGAAGACGAAGTCCCATGTTGATGCCGTTCTGGACCTGGTTGATATCATCGGTCATCCGTGTGATCAGGGTGTCCGTACCGATCGTATCAAGTTCGGTAAATGAAAAGCCCTGAATGTGGTCAAATACGGCCTGTCTTAAATTGGTTGCACAGCCGACACTCGCTCTTGCAGCAAAATACTGTGCGGTAAAACTGCAGCTAAGACCGACTGCAGCCATGAGGATCAGCACCAGGAACATCTTTACGATGTAGCCGTGGTCATTGTTTGCAATACCAATATCAATGATCTTGGCGACAACCACCGGAACCAAAAGATCAAATACGACTTCCAGCAGTTTGAATAATGGTGCAAGAATACTTTCTGTCTTGTATTCTTTCAGATAAACCCAAAGTTTCTTCAAACACACTCACTCCTGTTCTTTACTTCTTAGTTTTTTCTTGACCTACTCATTATAATGCGCTACCATCAATATGAATAATATTGTTTTTATGACAGCTTAATATAAAAAAAGTATAACAATGTGAGTGGCAAAAGGTATTTTGACCTATTTGATACCAGATTGCTACGTGCTTTGCACTCTCGCAATCCTCAAAAACATTCGTAATCCGCTCATTTTTCTTTGAAAAATGGCTACTTACTCATGTTTTTGGCGGGGCAAGAGGTCAAAAATCCTCTTGCAAGCAAGCTTGCATCGGCTTTCTGACCTTTTGACCCTGGTATCATCATATAACTAAACGGAGGGAAAAAAGAAAATGGAACTCAGACAGCTGGAATATTTCCGGGAAATCGCGAATACGGGAAGCATCAATGAAGCGGCGAGAAAGCTCAATATGTCACAGCCGCCCCTCAGCTATCAGATCAGGCAGTTGGAAAATGAACTGAACGTGCAGCTGTTTGAGCGTACCCATAAAGGGGTGATCCTGACGGCGGCAGGTAAGCTTTTGTATGACCGTGCGGCGAGCCTTCTGGATTATGCCAGATCGACAGAGCTTGAGGTGTCCCAAACGGGTAAAAAAAGGGTTCTGAGAATCGGGATCACGCCGACGACGGTCGGCACAGTCATGCCGTTTATCGCAGAATTTTCAAAGAAAAATCCCGACGTGAATTTTGAGGTTCACGACGGGATCACGTATACGTTATATGATTATCTTCAGGAAGGGATCATCGATATTTCGGTTGTCCGCACGCCGCTCCGGCTGGATGATGTGGAGTCCGCAGTTCTGCATTCGGAGCCGATGATCGCTGTCTCCAATCCGGAGATGCCTTCAGAAAGGAGAAAATCGCTCATTCTTGAAGATTTAGTCCACAGACCGTTAATTCTCTATCGGCGCTATGAAAAGCTGATTATGGATGCATTTCACGCGCAGAATCTGGTTCCGGAGGTGTTCTGCCTGTGTGATGATGCCAGGGGCGCTACCCTTTGGGTGAAGGAAGGGCTTGCCACGGCGATCTTTCCACAGTCCATGGAGCCGCTTTGCGAAGGGCTGACTTGTCAGGTGCTTGATGAACCGGATCTGGTGACGAAGATCCTTCTGATCTGGCAGAAGGGGCGGAAGCCGACGGCGGTAGTGCAGGATTTTATGGATGTCTGTCTGAAATAATTTAAACCGTATCAAAAATAATAATCCTTGGTTTATTTTTGATACGGTAAGTGAATTGTAAGACGGATTCTCCATGTTCTGGCAGGTGGAAGCGATAAACATCAGTATGATCGATTTGCGAATTGTTTTCCGATTATACTGCTTTTTCAAAGTCTGCCCCTATACCCATTTTCACTTCAAATGTCGTCCCGCTATGCTTATTTGTATAAACTTCAATCGTTCCGTCATGAACCCGCACAACTTCCCGCACCATCGCAAGGCCAAGCCCCACACCTCCGAGTTCCCGGCTTCTTGACTTATCTATCCGGAAGAACGGTTCGAAGATCTGCTCCCTGAATGCTTCATCAATTCCATTTCCTGTATCCGAAACCTTCAGAATAACTTTGTTCTTCTCCTTTATTGCCGATACCGTAACGGATCCATTTTCCCGATTATATTTAATCGCATTTTCCACAAGATTATATAGCATTCTGTAAATCAGAATATCACTTCCTGTCAAAAATAATTCTTCATCTGCCTTTGCTCCTGCTCCCTGTGACCTCTGTATCAGTTCAACCTTTTTTTCCTGTGCCAGAGGTTCCAGATCTGTCAGCACTTCCTCGATCAGACTATGGAGCTCAATTCTGTCATTTCGCGATACGGTCTGTAATTCGCTCATATCCAAAAGCGTTCTGACCAACTTGCTAAGACGTTCATTCTGCTCCGTTACCATCTGAATAGTCTCTCCTGCCACTGTTGTACTATCCGGATGTTCTGTTGTATGGTATAGATCCAGCTGTGCCTGGATTAAAGCCAGTGGAGTACGTAACTCATGTGCTGCATTTCCTGTAAACTGACGCTGTGTCTCAAATGATTCCGAAAGTCGCAAAAGCATCTTGTTATAAGAAGTACGAAGTCGGTCTAATTCTGCGATTCTATTCTCTTCAATCGTATAATCCGCCAGATTCTGTGCCTGAACCTTTTCTACTGTCTCTGAAAATTCTTTGAGTGGTTTTAATGCCCTGCCGCTGACAAAAAATGTAACTGCGCCACCAATCAGTGCCACGACAACAGTAATCAGAAGACTTCTATTTCTATAATCTGATTTCGAATTATAAACCTTCGTAGCAAACTGCGCTGCAAAATCATCCCATTCATTATCCGGAATATCAATATACACTGCCTCCGGTGCGGCACTTTGATCCGTAACAGTCTCCTGAAGCGTATCGAAATAATAAATTCCGTTTCTATATAAGAAAAATGTAAGGCATCCACACAATACTGTAATCAACACCGTCGTAAGAATCGTCAGTCTCCACTGGAGTGATATTTTTTTCATGCTTTACCACCTCCTATCTTATACCCCTCACCGATCTTATTCACGATCGGATCATAACCAAGCCCGGCTTTCAGTTTCTTTCTCAGAGAAGACATATGCACTCGGATCGAGCCGCTGAAACTATCCACAGAAGAATCCCAGACATGCTCGATCAGTTCTTCCTGACTGACCGGTCTTCCCTGATTCAAAAGAAGATACTCTAGAATTCCATTCTCTTTTCTTGTCAATGCAACCGGCTTGTCTTTTGCATATGCAGTCCTTTCTCTTGTATCAAAACGAAGACTGCCACATTCCAGACAGACATTTTTTTGTACAAACTTTCTTCTTGTCAGACTTCGCACACGGGCTTCCAGCTCTTGCAGATGAAAGGGTTTTTCCATATAATCATTTGCCCCCGCATCAAGACCGTCAACCTTATCAGCGATCTGACTTCTCGCAGACAGAATCAATACCTTTGTCTCTTCGTTTTCCTTTCGAAGTTCCCGGAGAATATCCATCCCATCCATCCCCGGAAGGTTAAGATCAAGCACGATCAAATCATACATTTCCGCATAGATCATATCCAGTGCTTCCTCTCCGTCATTACACGTGTCTACCTCATATCCTGCCTGGTGCAGACTTTTCGCAATCATATCACATAATTTCTTCTCATCTTCAACAACTAATAATCTCAATTTATTTTTCTCCATTTTCTTAACAGGAATTTTACACCCTCTATTGTATAATGCAAACATCGAAAGGTCAATAAACGGACTTTGAACATTGAAAGGAGTATTTTAATGAAATCTGAAAAAGCAACACAGATTCTTTTACTTGCAGCCGGTCTGGTGTTTTTCCTTGTCGGGATCTTCCGCGGAGAAGCAGCGGTTGTACTTAGTAAGGCAATAAAATTATGTATGGAGTGTGTTGGAATTGGATAAGAAAATGAAATCAAACAAAAACTTTCTGGCCCGCTTCCGCGGATGGATTCAGGCAGCTGCTACACTGCTGACCAACATTCACATCCCGAATCTGTTTAAAGGGAAAATTTATCAGGGAAATGTAAAAACGATGTGCGTCCCAGGACTAAACTGTTACTCTTGTCCTGCCGCCACAGGTGCCTGTCCGATTGGAGCTTTTCAAGCCGTGGTCGGTTCTTCAAAATTCAAATTTACCTACTACATCACCGGATTTTTCATCCTGTTAGGTGTTCTGTTAGGACGGTTTATCTGTGGATTCCTCTGTCCGTTTGGATGGTTCCAGGATCTGCTGCATAAGATTCCGGGCAAGAAACTTTCCACCGCAAAACTGAAGCCTCTGCGGTATCTGAAATATGTGATTCTGGTCGTCTTTGTTATACTACTTCCGGCATTTGTAACCAATTCACTTGGTATGGGAGATCCTTTCTTCTGCAAATACATTTGCCCACAGGGCGTACTTGAAGGCGCAATTCCGCTGGCACTTGCCAACTCAGGAATCCGTGCCGCACTCGGACATTTATTTACATTTAAGTTCACAATTCTTGCGCTTTTTATCATCCTGAGCATCTTGTTTTACCGTCCATTTTGTAAATGGATCTGCCCGCTGGGTGCTATTTACTCACTGTTTAACAAGGTATCTTTTCTTAAGATTCAGGTTGATCATGAGAAATGTGTTGGCTGCCAGAAATGCAGCCGTGTCTGTAAGATGGATGTCAATGTAGTAGACACACCAAACCATCCGGAGTGTATCCGATGCGGAGAATGTATGAAAGCCTGTCCGACTGATGCAATCTGCTATCATTACGGATTTTCAAACAAAAAAAAGGCTGACAATAAATAAACTAAAACGAACAAAATAAAATTGAAAAGGAGATTTAAACTCATGAAAAACAAAACACTTAGAACAAACTCAATGAAATTAAAAAAGGTAATTGCTGCATCCCTTGCCATTTCTGTACTTTTTGCGTTTACAGGCTGCGGAAATTCCTCCTCAACAGACAATACAAACACAAAACAGGAATCTTCTTCCACAACAGAAACGGGCAGCGCAGACGAGCTGAACAAAAAACGGGATGACCTTTACCAGCAGGAAAACCAGCTTTTTGCTGATCACAAAGATGCATGGGACAAAGCCTTTGGTCTTATGAACAAGAACGCTGCCGGTGATGCCATGAGCGAAAACTATGCTGATTCCCTCGCAAGCACAGTGGAATCTAACAAAGACTCTTTCTCTGAAGAAGAATATGAAACTCTGTGCAAAGACATCGAGACAATCCGCGGAATTGAAGAAGAAATTGCCAAGCTTGAGAAAGAGATTGCTGCATCCGATTCCTCTGACAGCTCTTCCTCCAAATCAGACGAATCCACAGCTGTATTCAAAGGTTTCAAAGGAAAAGATCTGGATGGAAACGATGTAGATGACAGTCTTTTCGCTAAAAACAAAGTTACAGTTGTAAACTTCTGGTTCAGCGGATGCAAGCCATGTGTCGGAGAGCTCTCTAAGCTGAATGAATTAAATGAGAAACTCAAAGAAATGGGTGGCGAAGTTGTTGGTATCAACACGGATACTTTAGACAACAATGAAGCGGGAATTAAAGAGGCAAAAGAAATCCTGAAAGCTCAAGGCGCTTCCTACAAGAACCTGACTTTCGATTCTAATTCAACAGTTGGAAAATATGCTGGAAACATCATGGCATTCCCTACAACCGTTCTTGTAGATAAAGACGGAAATATCGTTGGGGAACCTTTCATGGGTGGCATTGACGATCAGTCAAACTACGATCAGCTGATGAAGCAGATCCAGTCCGTACTTGACCAGAAATAATTCATTTACTGAAGATGTATGCTAAATGAGGCTGACAAAGGTTGAGCACATTTGGGGCAGACCACCAGTGTTATCTCACCCGAAATCTTTTCAACGAAGATAAAAAATGGATTTTATGCAGTTTCTGCTTATCTCAGCTCCTGCATAAAATCCAGAATTTTTTTAATGTATTGTATTTAAAAACTCATAATCTGCTCTTCGTCAAGTCTTTTAAGAATTTCACATGCCAGCTTAACCGCATTATCAAAATCAGCATAAGCTGAAATTCCGTAATGTGTATGTGCATAGCGAACCGGAACTCCGATAACGATAACCGGAACCGCTTTTTCAGACAAATGTATAGCTGCACCATTTGTTGAACCGGCACTACGAACTGCATCCTGAACCGGAATACCAAGCTTTTCTGCCAGATCCAGTGCATATCTTTGATAATGCGGATTGGTGATCATACGGGCATCAATGTGACGCAGCATCGGTCCTCGCTTGATAGCTGTCTGAACCATATACGACTCAACGCAGGTATCATCTGCCGGGCATCCCTCAAAAACAATTGCGATATCCGGCTTAATTACCTGTGCTGTCACAGTGGCACCGCGTACACCAACTTCTTCCTGTGCTGCACAAGCGCCAACAATATCCACATTCAGCTCCTGACCAGCCAGGGTATGCATAGTCTTAAGAATTGCCGCACATCCCAGACGGCAGTCAAAGCTCTTGCCAACCATCAGATCTGTGGTTTCTGAATATGTAAATGTCACATCCGGCACTACGGGTTCACCGATACGAATGCCGAACTTTTCAACCGCCTCTTCTTTAGAAACAGCGCCAACATCTACCGTGATATCTTTCATATCCAGAGGTGCTTTACGCTCCTGCTCTGTCATGAAATGCGGAGGTTTGCTGGCAGTAAGCCCCGGAATATATTCTCCGAACCGGTTGCGAACCAAGACTTTATGAGCCGGAATATTGTGGTTAACCCAACCTCCGATCTGAATGATGCGGAGAGTTCCGTTCGGGCAGATAGCCTGCACCATAAACCCAACCTCATCACTATGTGCGTCAAGCTGAACAACCGGACGTTTGCCGTTATTTTCTTTACGGCGGATATACAGGTTGCGCATGCGATCTTCTGTAATTTCTCCGAGTCCTTCTGCGTAAGGACGAATCGCTGCAACCACTTCATCTTCGAAACCGGATGTACCGTTTGCATTTGAAATTGCTGCAATCATTTCCAGCGTTGTTTTTTTATCCATTCTGACACCTCTTTATGAAAGTTTTATTTTCTTGAATTCTTCCATGAAATCAACAATATAGTTTGCTGTGGTCTCAAGCATCTCCTTGCCCCACTCTTCTGTAGCGGTATTCGGATGATCCGGTCCGATCCAGCCGTTGTCTGTTACATGCGGAGTATTGCGAATAATATCAACGTTAACTCCCTTGAACTCAACAGAACAGAAACCGGTTGTCTTCAGATTTTCAGACAGGTGCTTAAACTGGAGTTCACCGCCTATCTCACTCTTATCAACTAAAGACGGATCAATTCCAAGAATCGCCGCTGTTTCCTCACCACCGCCGTGGCCGCCTTTCCACGCCGGGTTCATATCCCATGCCATCAGCCACCAGTTAAGCATAGCCACCAGACAGCCCTTATCTTCGAATTCCATGCCAAGGCGTTCAATCATCTTGATGTTTCCGCCATGTCCGTTCAGGAAAACGAATTTTCTTGCGCCGTGACGATACAGACTCAGAAAAATCTGACGGCAAAATTGATAGAGTACCTCATTGTCAATATCAATTGTACCTGGATACGGAGCTAAATACTGGCAGGAACCATATGGAATGGTCGGAGCAATCAAAACATCACTCTTCTTCTCGATTTTTTCCAACAAATGCTCCGGAATCAGTGTATCGGTTCCAAGTGGCATGTGACGACCGTGACACTCAATACTGCCGATAGAAATAAGTACCATATCATTCTTTTCAAAATATTCCTGGGCTTTCGGCCAAGTCAAATTTGTAAGTCTCATAATTTCTCTCCTTCCTATAATAATTATTCTTCTCTGCTGAAAATCGGACTATTCGGAAACCAGACAGTCCGACAACCATCAATTACTGCGTTGCCTCCTGTTTTTCTTTAGGATTTATTTTTTTCTGACAATGCAGAATTCCCGAGCCACTCTTGATAAAACAAGTATAGTCTAGGCTAATAGGATTGTCAACAATTTCAATTTAATGTTAACAACGGAAATAATACTTTCGTTTTTGTTAACAATCCACTATAATTATAATAAGTTTTTTGCTAACGGACAAAAGACATCCGTGTAATCTTTTCTATTAATGAGTAAGGAAATGAAACATGCGAAAAATTGGCGGTATGTTCTACTATGAACCAAGCGTACCTATCGAAAACGGATACTTATTCTGAAAATTTTATGAGGTAAATATGCAGAAACAACGAAAAATATCAAATACTACTACATCAGAAATTGTTCTTGAATCTCTGCGGGAGCAGATCATCAATGGGATCCTTCAGCCTCAAGAAAAACTGGTAGAGGCTGAAATTGCCAAGAAATTCGGACTCAGCCGAGGTCCTGTGCGCGAAGCACTCCGACAGCTTGCCGTCGAAGGTTTAGTCGATTACTGTCCTAACAAAGGATGTACAGTCGCACTGCTTTCTCCACAAGACGCTTATGAAGTCTTTTTTCTGCGCGGCAGCCTTGAAAAACTGGCAATCCAAAAAAGTAACTGCCTCCTTAGTGACTATAGTCTCATGATAATGGAAGCCAGTATTGAAGAATTTCGAAAGGCTATTCTCGAAGGCAATACTATGAAGGCTGTTCGTGCAGATGAGACATTCCACCTGCAGATCATTCGTTCTGCCCAGCTTAACCGACTGACCAAAATGTGGGAGCTGCTGAGTCCACTGAATGGTGCCATGTTCCTCTCGGTTCAAAATGCTAATCGCTTTGGACAGTTAAGCGGAGATGCTGAAACGCTTCAGGATGCCAAATGCTTAGAACCAAACACACCGGATCAAAATACCTCTCATAACGGAAGCGCTGCAGTATGGACACACCAATGTCTGTTGGAGGCCATCCGGATTAACGATCTCCAGACAACCTGTGATCTTCTGGATCAGCATTATGAAGAAACCGGCAGACGTGTATACAGACTTTCACTCATGAAAGAACAGAGCTTTTGATCCGTTTCATTGATAATGGTTTGAGGGGCAAACTTGAGGGTTTGGTTTGAGGGGGTCATAATATGTTTCTTTTGTCTTTTGGATCGACTTCATCAGCAAGGATTTCTTTCATTTCATGTATAAGGATTATGCACAGTCCGTTTTTTCATAAAACTTATTCTGTTTTTCAACTTCTGTGATATAATGCTTTATTATAATAATTCCCATGGACAAAATGAGGTGAACCGAGTGAAAAAGAAAACACTTGTGCCTCTTATTATTTTTTTACTGGGCATATGCCTTGTTAGTTTGATTGTATACAAAACAGACGCTCCATGGAGTGATACTTATAAAGTGGTTTATCAATCAGATGGGCAAATAAATCGTCCTGTTTCTTATACATTTACAATAGGAGATGAAAACTGGAAATTTGAAGTAACTCCTAAAAGTGGATGGAGAAATGCCACATTATTGATAATCATCATCGGAATATTTCTTACAATAAGCCTTCTCCTGTCAGTTCTTACCAGAGTATGGTTAGTAGCAAAAGAACATAAGAAAAAGTTTCAGATACTGGCGCACACAGATTCTCTTACAAATATTTATAACCGCTATGGATTTGATGAATTTGCAGAAAAAATGATTCAAAAAAATCCAAAAGCACATTTTGTGGCTGCGCTCCTTGATATCGATGATTTCAAGTTTATTAATGATATCTATGGACATAATTACGGAGACAGGGCACTAAAGAATCTTGCAGACAGCATGAAGACTTTTTTCCCATCCGATGCATTACTTGGAAGAAATGGTGGTGACGAATTCTGCATTCTTTTACCAAATTGTACCTTTGCAGAAGCAGATATACAGCTGCAGAAATTCACCAAACTTCCTAAATCATTCTCATACCATGGTAAGGAACATGCATTTTATATTTCTCTAGGATATGCAGAATATCCAACATTTGCATCCAATCGTTCACAACTCATGCGCTGCGCAGATGCCGCTCTTTATGAAATAAAGCTTCATGGAAAAAATGGATGTATGGTCTACAGAGAAGGATTTCGGTCAGGTGCCCGCAAACAGCTTGGATTCGCATTCAAGGATATCGCGGAACATCTTCCAGGTGCATTCATCATATACAGAGCTGACAAAGAAGATGATGAACTATTTTTTGCAAATGATGAATTTCTTCATATGTCAGGATATAAAGATATAGATGAACTGTTCAGACTTACTAAGAAAAGTTTTCGCAACTTGATCCGGGAAGATGAACAGCAACAGATAGAATCAAGTATCTGGGAACAGATTGACAGTGGTAATGAAAATGACTATATTCACTTCCATCTTCGAAAAGCTGACGGAACTTATTTTTCTGTGCTTGATCATGGAAGAATTGTAGAGAACTCGCAATACGGAAAGGTATTTTACGTATTGTTCATGGATTGGAAAGATATGCATATTCGTTACAATGATAAATTCGCAAGATAATAAAATATTGCAAAAAAAGAGAGCGTATGATCTATTTTCATATTAATACTTGGTTTGAAAACTGATGGAAGAATAACACGATACTGCGATAGAATAAGGAAAACGGTTAAACTAACTATTGCTGAGTGAGCAACAGCAAAAGTAAGCATGACTGGAAAGTGCTTGTGATCTTAGGGATTAAGAGAGGATACAGATTATGGAAGATTCTTACGTATTACAACTGTTGAAACCAAAGTTTAAAGATTTTCATTTGTGTTTCTGCGGATTTGCAGAATGCAAGCCATTACATAGCTACGGGCCAGCCGCAAGACCCAATTATATTTTGCATTATGTAATGAAGGGCAAAGGTATCTATCAGGTAGGTGAAACGAAGTATCCGCTGAAAGAAGGACAGGCTTTTCTGATTGAACCAGAAAGCCTTACCTTTTATCAGGCAGATAAAACGGACCCATGGTCTTACCTTTGGGTAGGATTTGGTGGTACGGAGGCACAGAGATTTGTCGGAGATCTCGGACTGAACAGTCGTCAGCTTACATGCGAGTGTGAATATGGAGAAGAACTGAAAGAAATTGTATTTGAAATGCTTCATCATACGTGTTCAACTGCAGAAAATCTTTATTATCTCCAGGGAAAGCTCTATCAGTTTTTCTCAGTACTGGCTCGTGGGATTGAAATTCAGCAATATTCGAATGATACAAAAGAAAGCATACATGTGCAGGAAGCAATTGCCTATATAAAGAATTACTATTCACAGAAAATCACAGTGGAAGATATAGCAAATTATTTGGCACTAAATCGAAGCTATTTATATACAATATTTATGAACAGTCTTGGAATCTCTCCGAAAGAATTTTTGACGGAATTTCGAATTTCCAGAGGAAAGGAGCAGCTCGCACTTACAGATCTATCTGTGGAGGAAATCGCAGTTTCTTGTGGTTATCGCAATTCACTTGCTTTCGGCAAAGTATTTAAACAGAAAATGGGAATGACGCCGACCCAATATCGTAATGATAACAGAAAGGCTGCCCGAGAACGATTGATCAGTGCACAAAACGAACTGAAAGAATACAAGAAACATAAAAAAATTTATGTAGGAGAAGTCGAAAAAGAATAGACGAAATGTTGAAAAAGACATCCGATACCTAACATTTGAGATATAATACTTAACAAAAAGGTATAACGGATGTCTTTTTTTGTACGCTATACTAGTATCAGCAGATATAAGGAACAAGTGCACAGGTTTCTTCACTCAGATAACAAATAAACAAAAGAGTATTAGAGGAGGAGAATCATGGAAAATCAAAAAGAAACTCAGAAAAATCCGCAATATAAATATGCGTCTACAAGAGAAAAATTATGTTTTGGAATTGGAGCAATCGGCAAAGATGCGATTTGCAATTTAGTAGGAGCATTTTTAATGCTTTATTTTACAGATACTTTGTATCTGGCACCGGCATTTGTCGGCGTACTGTTTTTGGTAGCAAGAATATGGGATGCGATCAATGACCCGATGATGGGAATGATCGTTGACAATACACATACACGTTTTGGTAAATTCAGAATCTGGCTTGTAATCGGAACATTGGTAAATTCAGTTGTATTTGTTTTGTTATTCCACAGTTTTAACCTGTCAGGAACAGCATTGTACGTATATGTATCCGTTATGTATATCTTATATGGAATGACTTATACGATCATGGATGTACCTTACTGGTCATGGCTTCCGAACTTGACAAATGATCCGCACGAACGCGAGAAAGTATCCGTGATTCCAAGATTTTTCGCAAGTCTTGCAGGATTTTCAGTAGCAACATTTGGGCTTTATATTATCAATTACCTGAATAAAGCAGCAGGCGAGAGCAATCTCTACGCAGAAAAAGGATATACACTTTTTGCAATTATTATCGCAGTTATTTTCATCGTTACAATCGGAATTACTGTATTTAATGTAAAAGAGGAATCAACAGTAGGTATATCAGCAGAAAAGACAAGTCTGAAACAGGCATTTCATGTAATTGTAAAAAATGATCAGTTGCTTGCATTTATCGGATTACTTTTGACATTTAACCTTTGTACACAGATTGCAAAAAGCTTTGCTGTGTATTATTTCAAATGTGTATGCCACGATGAATATCTGTATTCTATCTTTGGATTTGCAATTATTGCTGAGATGGCAGGACTTTTATGCTTCCCAAAAATCGCAGCAAAAATTAGCCGTGAAAAGGTATACGCATTTGCATGTGGACTTCCAATTGCTGGATTTGTACTGCTCGGTGCAGCAGGATATGTAGCACCACAGAGTAATGTATTAGTTGTTGTATGTTGTGCACTGCTTTTCTTCGGATCAGGTCTTTCACTTGGAGTAACAACATGCTGTATGGCAGACGTTATCGACTATGGAGAAGTAAAATTTGGTGTACGAAATGAAAGCGTAACATGCTCTGCACAGACATTTCTTATGAAGGCAGCTACGGCAGTAGCAGGTGGATTAACAGGAATTGGTCTTCAGATTGTAGGATACAACGCAAAAGCGGTAACTCAGAGCGCAGCGACCGTAATGGGTATTCGCGTGTTAATGCTTGTGATTCCAATCATTCTTGCATGTGCAAGCTTTGGTATTTACAAAAAATACTACACTTTAAAAGGTGAGAAGATGGAAGAAATCACAAGAAAAGTAAATGAAATGCATGCGAAAAAGCAGACAGCTTAAGAGACAACAATTCAATTGTAAAAGAGGTAGTATATGAGACAGATTATTTTTCACGAGGAAACAAAAACTTTCCATTTATACAATGAAAAAATCAGTTATATCTTATGTGTATTAGAAAATGGACATCTGGGACAATTATATTTTGGAAAACGACTTCATGATAAAGCAGATTTTTCTTATCTGGTTGAGAAATGTGAACGCCCAATGACATCGTATATATATGAGTGGGATCGTACTTTTTCATTGGAACATATCCGACAGGAATATCCGGTTTACGGTACGACAGATTACAGACATCCGGCAATTGAATTGTTGCAGGAAAACGGCAGCAGGATTAGTGAGTTCCAATATGACAGTTATGAGATCATTGATGGAAAACCAAAGCTTCCCGGATTGCCGGCAACATATACGGAGTCCGAAGGGGAAGCACAGACATTGCGCATCTTTCTGAAAGATGCTCTGACTGGTGCAAAACTGGCACTTTTATATACGATTTTTGATGAATATAGTGCAATTGCAAGAAGTGCTTATATTGAAAATGCTGGTGAGAAAAATCTGCATGTATTAAATATGATGAGCTTAAGCCTGGATCTTCCGGATAAGGATTATGAATGGATGCAGTTGTCCGGTGCGTGGTCCAGAGAGCGCTATATTAAGAATCGAACATTGGAGCAAGGCATAACAGCTATCGACAGCATGCGCGGAAATTCTTCTCACGAACATAATCCGTTCCTTGCTTTAAAACGTCACAACACAGATGAGAATGCAGGAGAAGCAATTGGAATAAGCCTTGTATATAGTGGAAATTTCCGTATGCAGGCAGAGGTAGATACACATAATGTGACACGAATTACAGCCGGGATCAATCCAGAAGGATTCGATTGGAAATTAGAACCGGGAGAAAGCTTTCAGACACCGGAAGCAGTTCTGGTTTACAGTGAAAATGGATTAAATGGCATGAGTCAGACATTCCAGAAGCTGTATGCAAAGAGACTCGCAAGAGGGTATTGGCGCGATAAGGCAAGACCGATTTTAAATAACAACTGGGAAGCAACTTATTTTGACTTTACAGAAGATCGCCTTGTAGAGATTGCCGGGAAAGCAAAAGAATGTGGAGTAGAACTGTTTGTCTTAGATGACGGATGGTTTGGTGCGAGAAGAAATGACAGAGCCGGTCTTGGCGACTGGGTGGCAAATGAAGAGCTTCTGCCAAATGGCATCAAAGGTCTGTCAGAAAGAATTGAAGCACTTGGATTAAAATTCGGCCTTTGGTTTGAGCCGGAGATGGTAAATAAAGACTCTGATCTTTATCGAGCACATCCAGACTGGATTTTACAGACACCTGGAAGAAATACATCACACGGCAGATATCAGTATGTACTCGATTTCGCAAGAAAAGAAGTAGTAGATTATATTTATGGTATGATGACAAAGTTATTATCGGAATCGAAAATCTCATATATTAAATGGGATATGAACCGAAGCATTACGGAATGCTATAGTAACAAACTTCCTTCAGACAGACAGGGAGAAGTGTTCCATCGTTATATTTTGGGTGTATATGATCTGTACGAGCGGTTGACAAATGAGTTTCCAGAAGTATTATTTGAATCCTGCGCCAGCGGTGGCGGAAGATTTGATCCGGGAATGCTGTATTATGCACCGCAGGGATGGACAAGCGATGATTCGGATGCAATTGAGCGTCTGAAGATTCAGTACGGAACTTCTATGTGTTATCCGCTC
The DNA here is from genome assembly GCF_027697525.1 of Coprococcus sp. AM97-35. Classification (NCBI taxonomy): domain Bacteria; kingdom Bacillati; phylum Bacillota; class Clostridia; order Lachnospirales; family Lachnospiraceae; genus Coprococcus; species Coprococcus sp. AM97-35. The sequence continues at coordinate 40,295 of NZ_JAQESL010000018.1, forward strand.
AGCAGTATGGGAAGCCATGTGTCTGTTGTCCCGAATCACCAGGTATTTCGCAATACTCCATTACATACAAGAGCGAATGTAGCATACTTTGGAACTTTTGGATATGAACTGGATCTTAACAAATTGACAGAAGAAGAGATCAAAGAAGTAAAAGAACAAATCGCATTTATGAAAGAATACAGAGAAGTGTTACAGTTTGGAACATTTTATCGTCTGAAAAGTCCATTTGAAGGAAATGAGACGGTATGGATGGTGACAAATGAAGACCGCACGCTTGCAATCGTAGGCTACTATCGTGTTTTAAATGGAGTGAATCAGCCGTATAGCCGTGTTAGATTACAGGGATTGGACCCGGATATGGTTTATGAAAATGTATGGAATCATACAGAAAATTACGGAGATGAATTGATGAATTATGGATTGATCACATCTGATGTGACAGCTGGTGAAGTGCCAGGAAATGTGACTCCTTGTACCGATTTTGAATCCAGAATCTATATGCTGAAAGGCAAAAAAGTTCAGGAGGGAAGATAGGTCATGACAAAGACAAAAAGAACTGGCGGAATGGTACTGGGAATATTGTTTATTGGATTATGTGTATCTTTCTTACGACTTTCACAATTTGGCGTGGATCCATTCAGTGCAATGAATCTCGGAATCAGCGGATTTATCGGATGGAGCTTTGGAACGTGGCAGTTGCTTGTCAATGCGATCATTCTTGTAGTTGTATTCTTTCAGGCAAGATCCTGCATTGGTGCGGGAACCATTATCAATATGGTATTTGTCGGATATATTGCAGATTTTATCTGTTATGTAGCAAATGATGTAGTGCAGATTCAGATGAATCTGCCACTGCGTATCCTTGCACTGCTGATTGCTCAGCTGATGGCATCCATGGGAGTGGCATTATATATGGTCGCAGATATGGGAATCGCTCCATATGACAGTGTCGCAATTATAATCGAGAAACTGACACATCAAAAAATCCCATTCCATAAAGCAAGGATTCTTTCAGATGTTGTTGTCGTGATTATCGGAATCATATTTGCCACTGCATCTGGGGCGGGAATCTGGTCGGTAGTAGGGATTGGTACAATTATAAATGCCTGCTTCAACGGTCCATTAATTCAATTTTTTAAAACAAAACTGGAGAGATTTTACTTGTAAAATCTAAGGATTACAATTCTCCAATTCTTGCAAGGCTCATATCCAGAACGGATACGGGCCTTTCTTTTTCACCAGTAGCTTCATCCAAACCTTCATATTGAATAATGAATCCTTCTCAAACGAAAATTCCAAGCGCTCGAACATTTCCTTATCATCACCGTAAGTGTAAACGCTGTCATATATCATCCATTTTCGATTTGATCCGGTTATCATTCGCGGTGTATTCGACATGAGGATAGTTTCTTCTGGAAATTGGGTTGGAATCGTTCCATAAAGTAAGCGTCCGTTTTTGTTATAAATGCTATCATTCATTTAGCATCGCATCCTGACGAATTACAGGCCGTAAAAGAAGAACATGCTTCTTATCGAAATTAAAAGCAAAACAAGTAATTTATTTGAAAATAATTTTTCAAATACGGACATAACCGGTGGATGGACCTGCACCGACCTTTGCGATATACCCACTTTTAACTAAATCCGTCAGTGTTCTTTCAACGGTAACCTTACTTATGTCAGGGCATAGTTCCATAATTTCCTTCTTCGTTATCTTACCGACCTTATTATCAATCACCGCCTTAATTCTATCCGGCTTGGAAAGATTATGATACTTCAAATGTTCTACACGGTTTTCAAATTCATTGTATGCTTTTAGCATAATACCTAAATAATACTTAACAAAAGGCTCATAACTGTTTTTATCCTCATGCCAACCGACAGAACTTGCTTGAAGAGCTTCATAATATGTTTCTTTCGTTTTTTCAATCAGCATTTCCATGCTGACATACTTTCCAACGATATATCCAGCTTTATAGAACAACAATAAAGTCAACAGACGGCTCATTCTACCATTTCCATCATTGAAGGGATGAATACACAGAAAATCCAGAATGAACATGGGGATTAAAATCAGTTTATCAATGAGATTTGCTTCCCATGCTTCAAGAAAATGAGCGCAAAGTTCGTCTATTGCTTCTGCAGCCTGAAAAGCTGGAACTGGAATAAAACGAGCTTTCTGGTGTCCCTCGGCATCGGTTTCTGCAATTACATTGTCTGAATTCTTATAGGTACCACCGATGTTTCCTTGGGAATAAGAATATAAATCACGATGTAACTGTAAAATAATGTTTGGTCTTGGAGTGATATATTCATAACTTTCGTGAATCGTAGCCAGCACTTCACGGTAGCCGGCAATTTCCTGTTCAGACCGATTACGTGGCTCTGCTTTCTGACTTACCAGTTCTTCCAAACGTTTATCACTTGTAAATATACCTTCAATTCGGTTAGATGCTCCCGTACTTTGAATTAAAGCAACTTCCAGAAGTGTTTTCAGTTCATCTATGTTTGCTTCCAGAAATAATTCCTGTTTACCTTTATGCTCATGAATACTGCCAACCATCTGAACAATTTCAGGTGTCAGCAACTTCGCAGGATTTGTAATATAATCAAAATTTTTCATTGAAATCTCCTTCATTTTGAATTTATCTCCATCATTTTAATGCTAAATGATGGAGATTTCAATAGATTTGATGGAGATAAATTCTCCATATGCACAATAAATATACTCATTTGGATATAGAATTTATTACTTCATCGTCTTTGCCAGCGAATTGAGCAACGCCCGCATCTCTGGATTTGCCAATACTTTTGCCAGAAGTTCCGAATCAACTTCATCAGCAACAGAAGTATTATTATTTTCCTGCTGCTTCCTAAGATTTCCTGTAACTCTTGAACTGTATAACATCTTTTTCTGACATTTCTTTATTCTCTTTTCTTTGAAATATGAAAGAAAAATTATCCCTTCATATAACGAAACGCTCAGAGCATGTTTTACAGTGGTCAAAAGCAAATTTTTTGAAATTTCTGCATTTTTCTTGAAATTCAGTAAAGAATCGGGTTGCCTTTACATAGTTTCCACTTTCGAAAAATGAAAAAACTTCCATTTTTGAAAGTGGGTGACTATATAAAAACAATCACGAGAGCAAAATATCTTGATAGAATCATTGAACTGAGTCTTCTTGCGAGTTTTTTTAATACCACTCGTAAGAAACTCGTAACATTAGATTTTTCAGTAAAGAAAAAGAGCATATGGAATTGAATCCATACACTCTATGATTACTGGAACTTTATTTCATTTTTAATTCAACAAACTTTTGTTTATCTCGTTCTTAAGTTCATCTTTATTCTCGTATGTTCTCACTATCGGAATCGTACTCTGTCTGTTCTACATAATCTGCGGAACAGTCTCGTTTGTACGGATAAAAAAATAAACTGAGCCACGGCTGTTCCAATATGAAATCAGCCGTGGCCTTATTTATATCATTTCACTCTTTTTTGAAATAGAACAACACCACAGCAACAACTCAAATCGACTTAAAATTCCAGACTATTCGCATTCAGCAAGAAATACTTCATTCCCATGATGACAAAACCTTCATCATTTCTCCAAGGCTTTTTGCTGCCATTTACAATGACGATCTTCTTGAAAGAGTCCGGGATATTACGCAGAGAATTGAACTCCTGCGTCTGTTTTTCTTCCGAAGTCATGTCATATGCAACCTGGATATAGTATCTCTGGTTTCCTTGATTCACCACAAAGTCAACCTCCAACTGCTTGCGAACACGTTTGCCCTCTTTATCCTTATCGAAGATATCCACGACACCCACATCAACATTGTAGCCACGGATCAGCAGCTCGTTATAAACAATGTTCTCCATGATATGAGTAGGCTCCTGCTGTCTGAAATTCAGACGTGCATTTCTCAGTCCCAGATCAGTAAAGTAGTATTTCAGATTTGCACCGATATACTTTCTGCCCTTAATATCGTATCGGCTTGCCTGGGAAATCAAAAAGGCATCTGTCAAATGGTCGATATGCTTGGAGATGGTTTTATTAGCATAAGTCATCTGGCGCTCACTGGCAAAGGTATTGGCAATCTTTGAAGGGTTGGTCGGTGCGCCGATTGCAGATGCAAGCACATCAATCAGAATCCCAATCTCATCCACGTTCTGAATCTTATTTCTTTCAATAACATCCTTCAGATAGACATTTGCAAAGATGTTCTTCAGATAGTCCGCTTTCTGTCGTTCGCTCTGGAAACTTACGATCTGCGGCAATCCTCCGTAGATCATGTAGTCATCCCAGGCATCATCATAATCGCCGTCATAGACAGAATAAAACTCTGCAAAGGAGAGAGGGTAGATTCTAATCTCATCACCTCTGCCACGGAATTCGGTCACAATGTCGCTGGACAGGAACTTGGAATTACTTCCGATGACATACACATCAATATTGCTCATGCGTAGCAGGCTGTTCAGCACTTCCTCAAATCGTAGCATGAACTGCACTTCATCCAAAAGGAGATAATACTTCCCGTCGTCTTTCATGGCATCCTTGATGTACTTGAAGCATACCTTGGGATCTCTTAATTCCTCGTTCTCAATACCATCCAATGCAATTTCAATAATATGATCAACATCAACGCCGTTCTCCAGTAAGTATCTCTTAAAGATGGTAAACAGCAAAAAGGATTTGCCACATCTACAAATGCCGGTAATCACCTTTATCATTCCATTATCTTTTCGCTCGATCAGCTGCTGTAGGTAAGCGTCTCTTTTAATCTCCATCGTTATACTCCCCATTTCCGTGCATCTGCACACTTTTTAGTAATGAGATTCTATCACAGAACGACCTGAATTTTAATATGTATTCCCATTTTATGTGCATCTACACACTTTTATGTAACGTTGATAAATATATTTTCAGATTTTTTTGATTGCAGTGTCTATAATCGACTACTCCAATCGTTATTATAGGTAAACAACAAAAAGAAGATGGTTCCGATGTTTCATTAAATATGTTCGTTAGTCTTTTACGCAAAGGATTCTATCTCCTTTGCGCCCTAATGCTTTTCGGATTCAGTTCAACAAACTGGATTTTGTTTTTTGATACTTATTACACTTTTGCTTTTTTCTTAATCATACATATTGCTGCTAAAGTAACTATAACATAACCTAATAGTGCAATAATTGATGATTCAATTCCAAATTCTCCACCAGTGAAAACAAAGTCTTTTGAATCAAGTACATATGTCATAACCGAATATTCATCTGCCTTTTCGCTTATTGATAAACCGCCGCCAATAATTAAAATATTCCAAAGTGAATGGACAATTCCGCTGTTCCAAACAGAACCACTTTCAATAGCAACCATTGAGAACATTATTCCCACCATTGTTCCAGCAATAAGAACCAACAGGCTACTTATAATGGAAAAATCCATTTCTATAATATGTACTAATCCAAATAAAACTGATGGAATTAATACAGCTACTTTAATATTCCATTTCTCTTTTAACAGATTTAGAATAACTCCTCGAAAAACCATTTCTTCAACAAAACCAGCGGCTATGCCTGTAAAAACAATACCAGCACTCAGTGTTGAAAAAATCTGATTACTATTCATTCCAGAAAAAACGTACTTTCCAGAAAAGAAAAAAAGATAAACCGCTTTTACTGTCACAGGTAATAATACACCTACAATAATCCATTTAGCTTTAATTGAAAATTTTGGCATTCCCAAATTTTCTATTTTTATTTTAAGTAGTCTTTTTGAAAATAATTCACTTAAAACAAATGCTAATCCAACATATATAATTCCTGCTATAATATTGCATATACCTTCTGGAATTTTAACCAAAACAAACAAACTTGCCACTAACTGAGCTAATATTTGAGCTACTATCAATACAATGATGGCTCCCAAAGCCCCTCCTATCGTCTTTCTTGTACTCATAAAATGTTCTCCTTTACCTTCATTATTGCAAAAATTTACTACCAACTTAACAAATTCCGATTGAGATTTCACCTGTTTTAAGAGATTTAATAACTGTTATATTTTGTTATTAAATTCTCTGTAAACCCTTGAAAACACTGGATTTGTCGCAGGTGAGCTTTCCCTTATTGTTTCCCTTGTGTTATATCGTCCCGCCAGTGTTTACAAACTCTGATAAGGGAAAATACAAGGGCAAGAAAATCATATAAAACAGTATAACACAAAATAAAAGTGACATGGTGAACTGATTGAAATGCTTCTGATTTTTGTAACTGATGATTTGTTGATCGATAAGGAGATAAGATACGATGAGAACAATATTTGCAGAATATAATCCACAATGCAACAGTATTGATGTTTATACCAGTGCCGGCTATATGCTTCGCATTGACTGCTGGGAAGCTGAGAAGGACTTAAAAACCACGCCTGGATCAGACTGTGCATTAAATACACTTGCTATTGACGAACCACTGGAATATGCAAGATTATATCTTGATGGAAATATGCAAATGTGGGTAGATGCAGAAGATTCTTTGGAGAGAATTGTAAACCACAAGTAGCCTGTATGCTTTATTTTACATACAGGCTACTTAATCAAAATCACCATAATTGATCAAGCAAGTTTTTTTAATATACCTCGGAGTCATTTTCGTTCGATCTTTCATCGCTAATAAAATTTCTCTGAAGTGATAGCAGATAACAGATTGGCAGGTTTTTCTAAAAAATAATCTGCTTTTATGTGCTTATTATGACTGCCCCATACTGCTAAAGCAAAATCAATTCCCGCATTTTCCGCACATTTACTGTCATATTTGCTATCTCCGATATAAAGTACTTTCCTATGGTCTGTTTTTGATAATTCCACATATTTCAAAATCGGTGCGGCATTGGGTTTATGTTCCTGTGTATCGTCTGCACATATGATTGTTTTGAAATAATGACTGATACCAAACGGACAAAAATCATGTGTAAATTCTTCCCTTGTCTTTGATGTGACAATCCCCATTTCATAATCCAGACTTAGAAGATTTTTCAATAATTCAACGATTCCGTCAAATACTTTAATGTTATTTGTATAGTTACGCATATTTTTATCCCATAATTCTATCGCATAGGAAGTGTCTTTTATCGCAAGTTTTTTCAAAGCATCTGTTCCTGTAATCCCTAACGCAAATCTTAGTTCAGAACATGTTATCTCTCTCCCGGACAATCCCTTTATAGTTTCCTGTAAAGAATGTAATACAGCATATTCCGTATCAATCAGAGTGCCGTCAATGTCAAAAACGATATGCTTATACTTCATGCTGCCACCTTTCCCTGTCTGTATCAAAATAACGTATCACCCTGCATGGATTTCCTACTGCAACACAATTAGGCGGGATAGGGCGGGTAACTACACTTCCAGCCCCTATCACGCTGTTTTTTCCTATAGTGACTCCGGGCAGAAGAATACAGCCGCCGCCAATCCAGACATTACTTTCTATTTCTATCGGACGTGCATAGGTTCTAAAAAATGTTGTCTGACGTTCCCTCCAATCCGGCACAAACCTTTCCTGTGGTAAGACAGGGTGTGAAGATGTATAAATCTGCACATTTGACGCAATCAATACCCTGTCGCCAATTCGGATAGTTTTGTTATCCACAAAGGTACAATTCATATTGACGATCACATCATTTCCCAAAAAAATATTTTTTCCATAGTCGCAATGAAAAGGCGTGTCGATTGCCACATTTTCCCCTATTCCGCCCAACAGCTCCCGAAGAATGGAAGTGCGTTTTTCTGTATCTCTATAATCAGAAAAATAATATTTCCGTGTTAATTCCCTTGTGCGGGCAATCTGCTTTAACGTATCGCTGTCCGCTGTTTCCAAAAAATCACTGGATTCGTAATACACAATATCCCCCCTTAACGAAAACTGTTTTCCATAACGCCCGGAAGCAGGGCATAGATAGAACAGCCAATCTGATCCTCAAACCGTTCTTTAATCTCTAAAATCTTTTTCCATCTGTCTATTGTCGCTGGGTGAACGCCGTATCGCATTGTCACGTCTACAAATCTCTTTTCCAAAAGACAGAACCCCGAAGGCATAGCCAATGCGTCACATAACTGTACAAGACGGTCATAATCATCATATACCGCATTTGCAACAAATTCTTTCATAAACAGGTAATCCTCATCACTGACATCAAACTCTCCGATAGATGTGGCAATATCCTGTATCATAAATGCGTGGGATATACATATTTGTGCGGCTTTTCCCCACCCACGCTCCATACAGTAACGATAGCCGTCTATCAGATGCCTTTCCGAACTCACTCCGGCATAACGTCCAATATCGTGTAACAGCCCGAAAATATACGCCTGTTCAGAAGATAAATCTTTACAGTGTGACGCAATGTTTTTACAGGCTTCGGCTACATACCGGGAATGTTCTGCCCATGCTCCCGGATTGGATTCTGCCGCTTCCCTTAATGCCAGTTCTGCGGTCTGAATGTTCAACTCCATTTTTAACTCCTTTCAAAAGGGCGGGGCTGGAAGATAAACTGTCCAGCCCCTTTATGATGAAATATTTACAGATAAATCAGCAATCCCCGGCATAGTACGAAACAATGTTCATATAGTCCGTTGGATTCGGAACTTCTAAAACAAGCCGCAAACAGTTTTTGTTTTGGGAGTATTGCCGCCACAAACTGCCCTGTATCTTTTCTTCCCCATTGATGTTTTGTTTTTTACCATACGGGCAGAGCATATTTACTTTGCCGGAACAGCTATTGACCGTATCTAAAAAATTTTTCATGTTCAGAATGTTCAGTTTTACCACTTTGCACTCACCTCCTGTAAATGACGGATTTACTTTACAGGTATCATTATAATGCAAAAGGAATAGAAAAAATATTTCTTTTCTGCCCTTATCTATCACTATTCTGCCATTTTCTCCGATATTCTGTGGGTGAACAATGTGTGTATTCTCGAAAAACCTTTCCAAAATAACTGCTACTCCCCAAACCGCACTCATGGCTGATAACGGTAACTGCTTCCTGCCCCTTTGCTAGCATCTGACAGGCAGCTTGCAGACGGTAAGCCTTTATATACTCTACGGGTGTCATGTGCAGACAGTCATGGAACACTCTATAACACTCCCTTTCGCTTAGGTATGCTGCTGCCGCAAGTTCCGGGATAGAGATTTTCTCTCTGTAATGTTCGTGAATATATATCATCATCAGCTTTATTTTATCGTTGCTTTTATTATGTTCCCCCTTTTTTTCACGCATAGGACGGGATAGTTCAAAAAGCATGAGCCATATTTCTGTTAGGGTTTCCCGCAGTTTTATTTCATATCCAAATTCATCACTGGATAAACGAAATGAAGCGGCAAGCAGTTTCAAAATCCTTTCTTCTTCTGCATTGCCTGGAAAAAGCGGAATTACCTCAATCTGTGGGGCTGTTATGATAGGCGCAATATATTTTTGTTCAATCCTGCTTCCCTGTTCCCCGGCAAGTAGGGAAACATCGAAAATATGAAGTAGCTGTATATTCTTTTCTTTCTGCGATATTGCTTTTGTCATATGGAGTACATTGGAATTTACTATGCCGCCGCTTCCAGCCGGAAACAACAGTTTTCCTCCCGGCGTATCATATTCAATGCTACCACTTTCCATATAAAAAAGTTCCACTGTCTTGTGCCAGTGCCACGGTACATAATGTCCGATATACTTGTCAAGTTCTGCCCTTGAAGCGATATAGGGAAAATCTTTTTCAAAACCGGGAAGCAGTTCTTCCTTGCTTCCAGTATAAAATTCAATGCTATGGATATTTTTCATGTCTGTTCACCTGCACATCTGCGATTTTGTATCTGCTTTATGGATTAAATATACTAGAATAGCTCGGTAATTGTCAATCAATCAAAACAGATTCATTTGGAAGATTATAAAAAATAGTGTTAAAAATCAAAGAACAGTTTTCACAGACTCTAAAAATCTGGATAACTAAAAATAAGTATATTTGTTTTGTGAAAAACAGGCAGTTTTACCTGCCCATTTTACTTTAAAAATATCCTCGTTTTTCTCGCCAGTTTTTCACATAACATCGGATTCCGATATAAACCGCATGTACCAGAAGTAGCAACATAATGAGGTTTATCGGAATAATTGATTTTATCCATTTTCCGAAATAGATTATGATAGCTGTACTCATTATCACCACCATGATGCTGATAATATCCCAGCAATATTTCCGGTAGATTTTCCCCACCTGATAGCCAGTCCCGATTATCAGCAATCCCGTTATGATAAATAAAATTCCCATAACAATACTTACAATCAGCCAGTACACAATCCCTGAAATGATACTATTTGAGATTCCACTGCTTAACTGTCCGAAAGAATCTGCACCTGCAACAAATTTTTGAAACAGGCTTAAGATTCCTTTAGCAAACATACTGAAAAAGCTAATACAGTCACTAAAGAAAACTGGAGAAAGGATAGCAGTGAATAGTGTAATGGCTATACTGTACCATGCCAGCAGAAACAGGATACTTTCATAACCAGCCGTCATATTTTTATATTTTTTCTCTAACTGAATTTTACGGTTATCGCATTTTTCTTTTGCTTTTTGGTAAGCAGTGCGGTCACAGTTATCGCATTTCTCATAGGGCACTTTTTTCTCAACAGCTAC
>NZ_JAQESL010000019.1:0-50475 GCF_027697525.1 Coprococcus sp. AM97-35
TACTCGCTATTTTGCGTTTACTTTATATGAAGCAGCAACATCATCTATGGTAGTAAATTGGATAGGCATTTCATTTTGAAACATCTTTCTAATCATATCTTCTGTTTTTGAAACATTTGTATCACTTGTTGTTTTTATACTCAATTGATAAGTTAAATTTAATACATCTTTTCTTAATTCTTCCATATTAGATAAAGGCATATACACCATATTGTAGCCGCCATAATCAGCACCATTTTCTACAATTCCTACAACCTCATATTTTACTGGTACACCCTCGCTATCTAAAATATTAATTGTATCACCAATTTTAACTTCCCAATCCCATAAAGTTTCCCACTCACTTGCTTCCGAAACTACAATTCCATTTTTCTGTTGCATTTTCTTAAAATCTATTTCACCATCTACTAAAAATTTCTTTAAATTAGTAATATCCCCCGATTGTATTCCGTCCACAACAAAAATATCTGTATCGCCATTCGGTAATGTTATGTCACAAACTGTTCCTTTATACTGTTTAATTGATTCGACAGCTTGCATATCCTCTAATTTTTTTAGCAACTCTTGATTTAAAATATTATTTTTTTGTAAATCAAAATATTGTTTACTCGTATAAGACTGTGGTCCGTATGTTCCAAGTTCAATTTTTATTTCACCATTTGGCATTGATTTTTTTGCCATATTATATGGATCAATAGAATTTAAGTAGGAAGAGCTAGCCATAAGAACTATTCCACAAATTCCTAAAGAAAGTATTGTTAAAAACGTTTTTTTCTTATTACGCTGCACACTTAACAATGCTAATCTCCACAATGTAATTTTTTTATATGAATGTTTCCTATTTATATTTACCTCTGTATCTGCAAAATATCGTAATGCTTCTATTGGAGAGGCTGCAGATGCTATTTTTGCTGGTTTATAAAGAGATAACATTACAACAAAATAAACAAACGCACTCGCCATACCTGATATTAAAATAGTATTCACTAAATACCATCCTTTTGGTTGAATAAAGTAAGCTATAATACCCCCAAAAACACATCCCCAAAAACAACCTTTTAGAGTTAAAACATTCCCTTCTATTTTTATTATTTTTCTGATTTGCTTTTTAGTCATACCCAATGTTCTCATCTGTCCATATTTTCCAATTCTCTCCAAAACAGAAACAAAAAATATACTATAAATAACTATACTTGATATAATTGCAATGACTAAACTCACGCCCAAAATAACACTTATATATTGAATACTTTTCTGACTAATAAGAGAAAAATAATAAGATGAATAAACAATGCTATCCTTTGGTACATCTAATTGTTGTGCTATTTTATCAATTTCACTCTTTATTCCGGCTTCGTTCCAGCCTTGAGTATCGTTAATTTTAAAATATATGCTATATAAAGCCCCTGGCATTTTTCTTTCAATCAATTTATCAGATACATATATCGAATGTGTATCTGCAGTACTCTGCATAGGTAAAATTCCTGCAATAACATAGCTTTCTTTTCCATCTCCTAAATCTATCTCTATAGAATCACCTATTTTGGCCTTTGATTGAACCTCTTCTAAATATGAATCAGTTACTACAACTTCTTTTTCCATTTCAGGTAATTTCCCCTTTAATTCGGGATATCTTCCTAACTTTAGTAACGACTCTGTCATTGTTCTTATAGTAATTTTATAAGTCCCCTGGTTTAATGTCCCCAGTGTTCTAGTTTCTCCCATTTCAACATTCTTCATGGCTTTCATTTTATTGACAACCTTAGAATTAACATCCATAAATGTCGCTTGATACCGACCTTCAGCATCTTGAATTGAAAAACGTTGTGTTTGTACAAAATAAAGTGTTACCACTATAATTAATGCTGTTGACAATATTATCGTTAAAATGCCACAAAACTTCTTTAACCTCACACTATTCAAATCCTGTCTTGCTAAATGCCCTATTACCTTTTTTTCATTATTGCCTTTCATTTTTCCTACCTCAATTCTATATAAATTTACGAAAAATCCCATTTTCAAAACCAAATTCTGATTTTGAAAATGGGTTTTTCCTAGCACATCTTACTGCTCTGGTGATAACCAATAAGTACCGTCTAAGCAATCAGTTAAGCAATCTTTTCTCAGTTTACCGTAGCAAATAATGACGAGATCATACGCATTAACTTCTGCCTCTGTTAATTCCTTATTCTCTTTATGTTCCAGCATTTTGACTCCTCCTTTCATTAAAAATTTATATAAATAGTTTTCACTAATTATATACATATCACAAAAATTGCTGATACTCTTCCTCTTCACAAAATTTTATAAATCTTTCCAAATTTATTGCTATATTTTCATTTTTATCAAATATAAACATGCTATATATAAACATAATTTTTCTTAATGTGCAGTCAGAATCTACTCCTTCTTCTATAAGTGCTGGACACATTCCTCCACAAACACAATTAAATTTGCAAGTCTTACATTTTTCATTAGGCATATAAAATAACTTTTCCACATTGTCATTAGACAATATTTTTTCGATCGATTGCTCTATATCCGTCTCTTGTTCTATACTGCCTATTCGATATTTTTCTTTAACCAGAGAATGACACAAATATATATTTCCATCAGGGAAAAAAGCAGCCATTTTTCCAAATGCTGAACATGGATGGCTCAATTCTACCGCATGAAAAAGATTTCCGGCAAAACGTTTATTCGTATAGCCCTTTTCTATGATATATTTAGCAAAATAGCAGTATACCTTTAACCTTTCTTGATAATTTAATAATGGATAACCTCTATCTGCTGCACTCCCTGCATAATCTACAAAATGCAACAAAAAATCAGCATCGTAATATGCAGCCATATCTATGATTTCTCGAAGCAACATCTTTTCCTTTTCATTCTGATATGTAAATGTTAACACTACATCTATTTTGTATTTATTCAATAAAGCAATCTTTTCTTTTAATTGCTCAGTATTTTTATAATGGGCTGTACTAATTTCTATGGAATTAATAATTCCATTAAGGCTTTTAATAGTCTTTTCTGTTAATAGAGTCGCATTTGTCTGAACAATTATTTTTGTATTAATATTTTCCTTCAACTCTTTAAGAATATCTAGTATGTCCTCTAGGACAAACGGTTCCCCACCACTGACTATTAACTTTCTAGGGTTAGCCTTCCTAATTTTATCAATTACATGTTCTTTTACTTCAAGTTGAGACAATTTCTCTTTTTTGATATCCTTATTATTAGAACGCATAGCACAAAATTCACAGTTCAGATTGCAATAATCCGTAACAAATAGATAAATTGTATTCATCTGTTTTTTATTCTCAGGAAATGTCACATCATATTTCTTTCGCATTTTTGAAATTCCATCTATAATTTCCCGAATCTTTATGTCACCCTCTTCTTCAAATTCTTTTTTCTTCATTTTAAAACAAATATTTTTTTCTCTTTGGATAATTAGAACATATTCTCCAATTTCCACCACCCTATATTTATATCCCATACTACAACTCTCTCCTATAATGCTTTCGAAGCATTGCTACTTGTTCTTCACTATATTTTTCTCGAAATATATTGTTTACATGTCGAGTAAGTTCACAGTTAATTTCAGAAGGTATATAACAATTTCCTGTATTTTCGTAATTTCCAAATAAACAACTGCAAATTCTACATTTATTTTCTTTATACTCTTTACACTGTAAACATCTCGTATTTTGCGTTTTCTCTATTTTAATAATTTTTCTTATATACTCTGCATCTAACCCCTTGTCTACACTTCCTATCATATATTTTTTCCCAGTTTCTATACAAGGATATAACTCTCCTTTCACTGTTACAAATAACGAAACCAATCCTGCTTTACAAGGGAAAAAAGGCAAATAATCTGCTACAAAGCCTTCTAACATATCATTATAAAATTTCCATACCCATAGTTGTCCTCTATTTCTAGAAGAAATGTAATACTCAAATGCCTCATCAATTTGCTGAAACAAACAAATTTTATCTTCCTTATTCCATTTCTGATAGGCATTTATCTCCGTTTCTATATATCGAAATCCCAATTCATGTAAATGCCTAAATGAAGCTGAAAATTTAGTATACGTATTAGTATTAATAAGTTGTGCTGCATGTACAGCAATTCCTGTCATTTTCTCAAATTCTTCTTTGTATACAAGTTTTTCTTTAACTTCACTATAACTTCCAACACCATTCACAAATTTCCTGTTTTCATTATGAACATCCTCTAAACCATCTATGCTAATTTTGAATCGTACTCTTTTTTCAATCATAAATTCTATAATCTCTGTTGTAAATACAGTTCCATTTGTAGTGGTACTATAAAAAATATTTAATCCAATTTGTTCGTTTTTCTTTTCTATATAAAAAATAATCTCTTTCAAAAGCCCGAAAGCAAGCAAAGGTTCTCCACCAATAAAATACACACTTAAAGTTTTATCTTTCTGCTTGATGGCCTCACGCATAGCTATATCTATTGCCAATTGTGCTGTTTTCCATTTCATATTCACTTTTTCTTTATTTTCCACGTAGCAATATGAACAATTCAAATTACATCTTTTAGTAATTTCTAATGTTAATGAATACATTTACTCTCCTATCATCTACTAAAAATATAGCTGTTCTATTAAAATTCCTTTCTCAGTCAAAAACCTGTATCTATCATAATACCCCAAAAAAGGATATCGAATATAACAGTGCTTATAAGCATCACGGATATCATATACAAAATTTAGCAAATCCTTTTTAGCTGACATAAAATCGCTATATTTATCAATATCTATAAACAACTTATCGTAATAACCAACTATTTTTTGTGCTTCTAAATTATTTATGTCTATAATATGAACTTTAGAAAAACATTGTTTGATAAATTCTTTTTGCCTCTGGTTATCACTCCTATTAGTTACCAAAATTGCATTTTCAGAATTATTCTGTTTAACGCTACTTATCTGGTTCAGACTAGAAGACATTATTAAATCAACTATATCTTCAATCCCCAGATTTTTGTTTTCTCTAAAACAACTTATTATTCCCGTAAGTTTCGCTGTATACCAACTATTGCCTTGCATCAAATGTTCTTGATCTAACTGTTTAAACGAAACATAAGTCTTATTATTCAATAATAAATTCTGATTTCCACTCCTTTTGAGAATAACATTTCCGTCAAACTCACGCCTAATACCAATAACATTATCATACGATGCAGGATATGCAGTTTGGTTATTATTTGCATGTGCTGCCACTATTGGCACTGGACTTTTTTTACATAAATCATACAGCTCTTTTGAGAATGGAATCTCTACTCCTAAACTAATATTAATAATATCTACATTTTTTTCAATTAATGCTTCCAAACTTCTGTAAAGTAGTTCTCCCTCATTCCCAGCATTGCCACCTATTATATTATAAAGTAATATCTCAGACGTAGGATTTTCCAACAAAATACATGCACATACATATTCCGCATGAGAAAATGGGAAATTTTTATTTTTAATGCAATATCCTGGATTCATTCTTTTTATTTCTATCTTTTTGCCATAAAAAAACGGGTGTTGAAATATGGCATCTGAATCAATCACACCAATCCTCATTATACTCATTCCCCCTTTCATTTTAGATCTTATTCCATACGTTCATTCTCTTTTTTAAAATTCATATTCACATAAACATAAATCCTAATCCCCGAAGCTATATCCCAGTATCAATCTATATGCTTATTTTTTATGTTCAACTATCTAAGACATTTTCAATATACCCTTATTCTTTTTTTTAGTAATATTTTTTGTCTACATTGTCTTTTTTCTTTCCTCGTTGGCGCATACTATTCCTTTTTATGTCCCAACTTGGCACACTTCTGCGATTTACAGGGAAATCTACCCATGTTAGAATGATACTGTCAAAATTATATGTAGCGAAAACGTAGCTTTCCAGGGAATGCCTCTTCTCTGGTACAAGCTGCGTTTTTTAGTGCATGGAAAGGAGTATCACAACTAAATATAGAATAAGCGTTCCTCCGTATTGACCGGATTGAAGCTTTTATGAGGCAGGAAAACTATAAGCCAGGGCAAAGTGAAAGATCTCACTTTGCCCTCTTTTTATGAAGGAGGTTCATTTACTTGAAAAACCATGTACACAAAGAAGCCCCACCGGGCATGAAACATCATCGGAACTATGGAAAATATCTCTATACTGCCTTCCTCGCTTTCACTCTGATTGCCTGTAATGTACAACCCGTTATGGCTGCTACCATCTGGGACAAAGCTTCAGAAATCATGAAAGACGTATATAACCAGATTATTCTGATTTCCACCATTGCGGCTGTTGTAACTGCATCGGTTGCTTTGCTCTTGATGAATTTTTCCAAATCTGGAAAAACCGTGGATGAATCCAGGGCATGGCTCAAACGAATCATCATTACATGGGCGATTCTCAATGGTCTGGGATTTATCATGGCTTACATTACACCGTTCTTTGCCGGCGGGCAGTGGAATGGATAATGCAGATAAGGAGGTGGCTCTGTCATGGGAATACTTGACGGAATTGTAGAATGGATTGCCGAACAGGTCATGAACATTCTGGATTTGATTACTACTTCTGTTCTGGGTGCACTGGGATGTTCCATGGATACTTTTCTCCGTTATTTTCCAGCAGCGGAAACAATGTACCAGATTTTTCTGGCACTGGCTATCGGACTCATCCTTTTAAACTGGGTTTGGCAGCTTTTTAAGAATTATTTTATGGGGACAGGGATTGATGCTGAAGATCCAATCAAATTATCACTGCGGACATTTATGTTCCTTTTCCTGACATTCTATGCCAAGGACATCGTGGATCTTCTATTGAATATTGCAGGAACCCCGTATAGCTGGATTCTGACTGAAGATCTTCCACCACTGGAATTTGCCAAATTCAATTCTGTGATCACAGTAATCCTGGGGGTATGTGCCAATGGTGCTGTTGCCATTGTTGCCCTCATACTGGTACTGATCCTTGCCTGGAATTACATCAAGCTGCTTTTTGAAGCTGCGGAACGTTACATACTACTTGGAGTTCTGGTCTACACCGCACCTGTTGCGTTTTCCACGGGTGCTTCCCAGGCTACCGGAAATGTTTTTAAGAGCTGGTGCCGTATGCTCGGCGGACAGTTCTTTTTGCTTTTAATGAACGCCTGGTGTTTGCGGCTGTTTACTTCCATGGTCGGAACATTCCTTGCAAACCCTTTATCACTCTAGGAAGGAGGAGATTATGAAACATAAGAAAACACTGCTCTGCAGCCTGCTATTGATTTCTTGTCTGATTCTTGTAACTTCCATGCCGGTCTTTGCCGCTGAACTTACAGAAGCAGAGGTGCAGCAAGCTGTAGATGCACAGGGAAAAGAAACGGTCACCGGTAATGTCTTTATCTGGTTTCTGTGTGCCATTGCTTTTTTGAAGGTTTCTCAAAAGATTGACAGCTTTATGGCAAGTCTGGGAGTCAATGTTGGAAATACTGGTGGAAATATGATGGCTGAACTTTTAATCGCCGGAAGAGGTCTTGCAAGTTCCTTTCGAGGGCATGGAGGTGGAAGCCATAGTAGTTCCCATTCTTCCTCTCCCGGAAGTGCTGCAGTACAAAGTTCTTTCCTTTCCGGAGGATTAGCCGGAGCCGTTGGAAGGCAGACAGAGCGTTCTGCGGTAAATGCAGCCACCGGATATACCGAAGGACCAAGTATCGGAAATGCACTCTATCAGTCTTCCCTTGAAAAGGGCGGAGATTTTGCCAATAACGTTATCAGCAATATTGCTCAGGGAAACTATGGTCAAGTTGGCTCGATCAAAGGTGATGGGGCTGTTTCTGCATTTCAATCCTACATGGGAATTCAAAATGAAGATAAAACAGATCATTCCTATACCAATGTTGAAATTGGCGGCGGCAGGATAACAGGAGTTGAGTCCGGTTCCAATGGAGACAGCCGGGAATTTGCTATGTACCATGCCGATCAATATACGGCTCCTACCCATGGAACCTATGAAACTGTTCAATCTGTAGACGGAGCTACCTGGTACAAACAGTATGCTGAAAATACGGTATCCAAAATTCCTTATGATGCTGGCGATGGAAAGATAGCCTACAACGAATCCATTGTCCAAAAGCTTCCTCCTACTCCTCCAAGAAAGGATCGGATTTAGTGATGGATACAGAACGCTCTGGACTTGACGAAGCAATGGATGTAGGCTCCAGTACCATTTCTCACCTAAAGTCCTTAAAAACAGCAGCCACTTTCTCCAAAGCAGGATATGGTGCAGCCCTTGGCGGGCCTTTTTCAGCAGCGATTGGAGCAGTCATAGCCAACCGGAATCAGTTCGCTAAAATTCTCCTTGTTATTCTCGCCATACTGCTGCTTCCGGTTTTATTTATTGTGATGCTCCCTGGTCTGATCTTTGGAAGTCTGACCGAACAAAGCGATGTACTGAACAGCAACTCTATGATCAGTGAAAACATCCGTGCTTCCCGTGAAGCCATCGTTGAAGTGTTAGAAGAAAGCCATGAAGACATTCTGGCAGAGATCCATGCAGCAATTTCCCGTCTTCCACAAGGTGATACTGCATCCATCAATGACCCCTATACATACAGCATCTCCGTCAATGCCAATCTGCTGATTTCACAATTTTGTGCCAGCCAGGATGACTATAAAAACATCAACCTAAACCAATTAAAGAAACTCATCCGTGAAAACAAAGAAGGACTTTTTTCTTATGATGTAGCAACCGAGACAGTTACCATGGAAGTTACCGTTGATGGCGATGCAGAAGGAGAAGCCGGCACAGAACAGGGGCAGGCACAAACACAGACGGTTACTTTTACGAAACACACCTATACCGTTGTTTATGCTGGAGATTCCTATTTTGCAGACCATGTATTCCATCTTACAGACAAGCAGAAAGAACTTGCCAAAAACTATGCCGAAAACCTGACTGCTTTCTTTGGTACTGCTTCTTCCGGCATAGTAGCTGCTATCAATCTTAGCGATGAGGTATTGTCCTACCGCCCTGCTGTAGAAAGAGCTGCTGCGAAATATGGTATGAGTGATTATGTGGATTTAATTCTGGCAGTCATGATGCAGGAATCTGGCGGACGAGGGCTGGATGTTATGCAAGCAGCGGAAGGTGGATTTAATACCCGCTATCCCCATGTGCCAAATGGGATTACAGATCCTGAATACTCCATTGAATGTGGAGTACAGGAATTAAAATATGCCCTCGACAAAGCCGGCTGTACCGGACCTACGGACTTAGACCGGATTAAACTGGCTCTTCAGGGTTACAACTACGGTTCTGCATACATTGACTGGGCAATGGAGCGTGACGGTGGTTATACCAAGGAAAATGCGATTGCCTACTCTGATATGATGTGTGCAAGACCAAGCTGGCCTTATGACCTGTATGGTGATAAAGAATATGTGGATCATGTCCTTCGGTATTACCAAATTACTGCCAGTGGTGGCAGCTATCCCGCAAACGGTATGCAGATTCCACACTATCTCCAGACAGACTATGGAAACATTCCATACGGCGGGGGTTCCATCGCCAGCAGCGGATGCGGTCCGACAAGCTTTGCTATGATTGCCAGTTATCTTACAGGCACTACCATTACACCTATTGATGCAATATCCTGGTGCGGAAATTCCTATTACAAACCAGGAGTCGGCACTTACTGGTCTTATTTCCAGGCAGCGTCCGATCATTTTGGGTGTGGGGCTGTCACACAGACCAGTGATCCCAACCAGGTACTTCAGGCTTTATCTGAAGGTCATCCGGTCATCAGTTCCCAAAGAGCTGGGCTTTTTACCAGTGGCGGACATTTTATTGTCCTTCGTGGTGTAACGGCTGGAGGTAAAGTATTAGTCAATGATCCCAATGACAGTTCCTCCAAAAACTACATCAACCGTGAATTCGATATGATGACGGAAGTGCATGCAACCGCAAATGCCTATTGGATCTTCGCTAAAAAATAAAGGAGACACTTATGAACAGAAAAAAAGCAATTCTGGCTATCTTTATGATGGCCTTTTTAATTATCATCGGATTTGTCTTTCCCTCCATCTGGAAATCCCAAAAAGGAAACAAAAAATCCGAGACAGAAAATACTCAACACGATAATAATGAAAATACCGAGACAGAACAAGCAGAAAATAACGAATCCATAAGCTTTCAGGATTTTGAAGCTTTGGAAGACTTTTTCTCCAAGGAACAGGTGAAACTTTTTCAGGAAGAACTGACCTCCTATCTTAAAAACGTAAAACAGATGTCTCTAACTTCCATCCGTTTCCTTGCTGATGATACTACCTATCCCAATGCTTCTGATATTAATTTTTCGTTCCAGCTTCCGGATAAGTCCGTTCTTCCTGTGTACTACACTTCCTCTACTGGAAGATTCTTTTTCGGTGAGGAACGTACCCCTGATTCTGGAAAAGAAATCATCTATGAACGTCCGACAGATGACAAACTTCCTTCCATCACAACAGAGGAAATTGAACAGTTGCAAGAAGGCGGTTATGATGATACCTCAGTGAATTCGGAAAAAGCTGCCCCTGTCACAGAAGTTCCGGAAACTCCTTCCATGGAAGAACCAAAGGAGGTGCAGCCATGAACAATACTGAAGAACAACATCCTGTCTTCATCCCTCGCAATTTTATAGAAAAAGGGACCTTTATGGGCGGAATGTTTAAAATCCGTAATGCCATCGAAGGCGGTATCCTGGCAATCCTGATCACCATTCCTGTTATCAATCTGCCTCTGACACTCACTGTCAGGATTATTATTCTCTGTATGACTGCTCTGCCTGCAGCTATGATTTCTCTAATTGGAATCGGTGGGGAAAGCATTACTGCGTTTTTAATGAACGCTCTGCGTTTTCTGAAAAACCGCCGGGTTATTTACCGTATGGATGTACATCCGGAGCCGAAAAAAAAGTACCGGATAAAAAAGCCCCGCAACAAAGAACCAAAAACCAAGAAACGCAAACGGCATCCAAAACAACCTGCAGAATCTTCTTCTGAAGAGAACTGCTCACAGATGTCTTCCGAAGAGGAGACAAAAGAATCCTCTGCTATTAAAAAAAAAGAACGTCGGCAGTTTGATACTTCTACAAAACGTGGAATACGCAAACAGGCTCGTGAAGACATCCGGATTCTTAAATTTGAGTCCCGACAATTAAAAAAAGAACAAAACGTTGCACGTAAAAGTGCGAAAAGGCAGGCAAAACTTGAAAAACAACAGATAAAGCAGCAACTTTTGGAGGAACGAAAAAAAGAAAGAACTGCGAATAAAGCTTCCAACCAGTCATCTGCTGCTTCCGGGAAAAGCAAAAAGAAAAAACGAAAAGAAATCACCTTGGAAGATTATCTTCCTATTGATAAGATTGCCAATGGTGTTATCTACACGACAGACCATCGTTATGTAAAAATCCTGGAGATTGAACCGATCAATTTCCTCTTACGCAGTGCTAGGGAACAACAGGGGATCATTTTCAGCTTCATCTCCTACCTAAAAATCAGCCCTGTGAAACTGCAGATTAAGATGATCTCCAAAAAAGCGGATATCAACAAACATCTGGAACAGTCCCGTTTGGAAATGGAACGGGAATCAGATCCTAACTGCCGGCAGTTACAAAAAGACTATATCCAATTTGTCCGGCAGTTAAGTTCCAGAGAAGCGGTTTCCAGACGTTTTTTCCTAATCTTTGAATACGAACCTTTCAATGTGAATCGGAAGGTGGAGGAAAAGGAAATCCTGGCAGCTTTGGAAACTGCTGCACAGACCGCAAAAACCTTTCTATATCAATGCGGCAACGATGTGCTGGTTCATGACAATGAAGATGAGTTTACAACCGATGTACTCTACACTTTACTGAACCGTACCAAATGTACCGAAACCCCTTTGCCAAAACGGATTAACCAGGTACTGACCCGCTATATGGAATCTGGTCGTGAGCAGGAAGTGGATAACATCCATATCAATGAATTCATTGCACCAGAGTCTTTGGACTTTAAGCACAGTAACTATGTGCTGGTAAATGGCATCTACCATTCTTACCTGCTGGTGCCGTGCGATGGTTACAAAGCAAAAGTAATGCCAGGCTGGCTGTCCCTGCTTATCAATGCTGGCGAAGGAATTGACATTGACTTTTTTCTGCATAAACAGCCCAAAGATAAGATCCAGCAACGTCTTGGACAGCAAATCCGGATCAACCGTTCAAAGATCAAAGATGCCTCTGATACCAATGCGGATTTTGATGATCTGGATTCTGCCATCCGTTCCGGCTATTTCCTCAAACAGGGACTTGCTAATAATGAAGATTTCTATTACATGAATCTTTTGATTACGATTACGGCAGGTGATCTGGAAGAACTGCAATGGCGGATTCAGGAGATGAAAAAACTTCTCATCTCACAGGATATGGATCTGCGGTCTTGTTACTTCCTGCAAGAACAGGGATTTTTATCTTCCCTTCCTCTTGTAAACCTGGATAAGAAGCTCTATGAACTCTCAAAACGAAATGTCTTAACCACCGGAGCTGCCAGTTGCTATCCTTTCGTCAGCTACAGCATTTGCGATGACAACGGCATCCTATTTGGAGTAAATAAGCATAACAACTCTTTAGTGATTGCTGATATTTTTGACTCCAAACAATATAAAAACTCCAATATTGCGATTCTTGGCACTTCTGGATCCGGAAAAACCTTTACCATGCAGACTATGGCACTTCGTATGCGGCGTAAAGGAATCCAGGTATTTATCATCGCACCGTTAAAAGGTCATGAGTTTTATCGGGCTGCCAGAAATGTAGGAGGAACCTTTATCCAGATTTCTCCTGCCAGCCAAAACTGCATCAATGTCATGGAAATCCGAAAAGTAG
The DNA here is from genome assembly GCF_027697525.1 of Coprococcus sp. AM97-35. Classification (NCBI taxonomy): domain Bacteria; kingdom Bacillati; phylum Bacillota; class Clostridia; order Lachnospirales; family Lachnospiraceae; genus Coprococcus; species Coprococcus sp. AM97-35. The sequence continues at coordinate 12,917 of NZ_JAQESL010000019.1, forward strand.
ATAACTCTGTCAATGAGCTGCTGGACGGTCCAACTTTAGACGCATCTGCCTTAGCCAGTAAGATTCAACGTCTGCACGTTTTCTTTTCTCTGCTCATTCCAGATATGAGCCATGAGGAAAAACAGCTTTTGGACGAAGCACTGATTAAAACCTATGCAAGAAAGGGAATCACCCATAAGAATGAATCCCTCATTGATCCCAAACACCCGGATCATTATAAAGCGATGCCAATTCTTGGAGATGTATATGATGTTTTGATGGAAACTGAAGATACCAAACGACTGGCTCACATCCTGAACCGTCTTGTCCATGGCTCTGCTTCCTCTTTTAACCAGCAGACCAATGTAGATCTGACCAATAAATATACCGTTTTGGACATTTCAGAGCTGACTGGTTCCAGTGATCTCTTAACGGTAGGGATGTTTGTTGCTCTGGACTATGTATGGGATAAAGCCAAAGAAAATCGTACCGAAGAAAAAGCCATTTTCGTAGATGAAGTATGGCAGCTCATCGGTGCCTCCAGTAACCGTCTGGCCGCTGAATTCGTTTTGGAGATCGCCAAGATCATCCGGGCATACTCTGGTGCCGGTATTTTTGCAACCCAGGACCTCAACGACTTTTTTGCTCTTGATGACGGAAAATATGGAAAAGGCATTATCAATAACTGTAAAACCAAAATTATTCTTAACATGGAAGATGAAGAGGCACAACGTGTAAAAACCATTCTTCGTCTTTCCGAAACCGAAGTTATGAATATCACCCATTTCCAACGTGGAAACGGACTGATTTCAACAAACAACAATAATATCACTGTGGAATTTAAAGCTTCCAACCTGGAAAAAGAATTAATTACCACAGACCGACAGGAACTCCTGGAAATCTTGAAACGCCAGGATAAAAAAGTCGGTTAATGTTACCTGCAGCCCGAATATGGCTGCTTTTCTTTTTAACAAAGGAGGAGATTTATGTTAAAACCAGCAAAACAACCTCATATCCGGCTAACCGCCCTTTTTCTTTGTGTCACGATGTTTCTTAGCACACTCTTTTTCAATGCCCATACCGCTTATGCTGCAGATGGAACCATTGATTATAAGGCAGGAGCCAAAATTCCATACGGGGACTATTATACTTCCCGCATGAGTTTTGATGGTAATAATACAGCTTATTGCGTTGAACCATTAAAGAAAACACCTGCTTCCGGACAATATCCTTATAATCTTTTAGGAAAGGATTCCCCGCTTAGAAAAGCACTCTACTATGTCAATGGTGGATACGGCTACGAAAAGCTCATAAAAGATCAATATTTCCAAGGATGGTCCGATGACAACTCTTATGTCATTGGTCATCTGGTCGTTTCCTATATCCACGCTGGAAATAACGGGGACACCGGTGCCTTCCATGGCGCACCTCAAAATTATATTGACAAAGCATTGGAAGTTGCCAACGCCATTGAAGGGCTTCCTGCCCCACCAGAATCCTTCCGTGCTTTTATCGTTCCTGGCAATGCTTCCCAAACTTTTGCAGGAAGCTGGTATCAGGTTCCAAACGGCTTTATCGAACTGCAGAAATCCTCTGCCAATACCGATATTTCCGATAAAAATGGCAATTACTCTTTAGAAGGAGCCAAATACGGAATCTACAAAGGGGAAGAACTGGTAGAAACTCTTGTTACCGATAAAAAAGGATATGCAAAATCCAAAGAACTGGCTGAAGGAAGTTACACCGTCAAAGAAATCAGTGCCCCAGAAGGATTTGCTATAGATACTTCCGCCCATAATGTTACGGTAAAAGCAGAAGGAACATCTACCGTAAAAGTAAAGGATATTCCTCAAAATAATCCCGTAAAACTGCTCCTTAAAAAGCTGGATGCTGACACACAGCAAAATTCTGCACAGGGAACCGGCTCTCTCGCCAATGCCGAATTTACAATAAAATTCTATACAGAGCAGTCAGCTACCGATCCCGGAGCAAATGGTAAGAAACCGGTTCGCACCTGGATATTGAAAACAGATGCCTCTGGAGAAATCCATTTTACAAAAGATTATTTGGTATCCGGGGATGAATTTTTCTATGCCAGTGATGGAAAGACCGTCTGCTTCCCACTGGGTACAGTAACCGTACAGGAAACCAAAGCCCCTGCCGGCTATCTTCCAAACGAATCTGTTTTCGTGCAGCAAATCACCAGTACCGGTACGGAAGAAACTATCTCTATTTATAACGCTTCTTCTGTCGAAGAACAGGTCTTCCGAGGCGGCGTCAAAATTCAGAAGCGGGATCTGGAAACTCAGGGAACACAAGCACAAGGAACCGCATCTCTTGCAGATGCCGAATTTACCATTACCACTCTGAACAAACAGCCAGTATGGGTAGGTGGAAAGCTCTATGAAAATGGTCAGGCAGTGCTTACAATCAAATCGGATACACATGGTATTGCTGCAAGTGCCGCTGATGCCCTGCCCCTTGGACATTACCGGATAGAAGAAACCAAAGCGCCTTCCGGATACCTAACCGATGGTGCAAAGGCTCTTGAATTTGACATCACCCAAAATGGAGAAATCGTAGATTTAACAACAGAAGAGACTTCTGTTTCTAACCAGATTATCCGTGGCGGTGTCAAAATCCAAAAACGGGATCTGGAAACAGGAGAAGCCAAACCACAGGGAAATGCTTCTTTAAAGGATGCAGAATTTACAATCACCAATCTTGGTCCAAATCCTGTTCTTGTGGATGGAACCCTTTACGAAAAAGATCAAGTAGTTCTCACTTTGAAGACAGATGAAAAGGGGCTTGCTTCCACCAAAAAAGATACGCTCCCTTATGGTCATTACCGGGTTGATGAGACAAAAGCACCGGAAGGTTATTTGAACGAGGGCAAACTCTCTCAGGAGTTTCATATCACAGAAAATGGGAAAATTTTGGATTTAACTGCAAAAGAAACAGCGATTTCCAATCAGGTAATCCGTGGCGATTTAGAATTCGTAAAGGTCTCTGACGGAGATTTAAACCGGCTGGCAAATGTCCCATTTTCCATTACCTCCAAAACTACAGGAGAAAGTCATACCATTGTAACAGACAAAAATGGCTATGCCAGTACTTCCTCAGAATGGAATAAGCACACTACAAATACCAATCGTGGGGAAACTTCTGAAGACGGAATCTGGTTTGGCGCTTCTAAACCTGATGATGCCAAAGGAGCCCTGATTTATGATACCTATATTTTGGAAGAACAACGCTGCGATTCCAATGAAGGTATGAACCTCTTAAAAATTGAGGTCTCTGTATACAAAAATCACGTAGTCGTGGATATGGGAACTTTAACGGATGATCAGATTACCATTGGAACTACTGCCCTTGACAAAGACAGCAACTCCCACTTTGCCAAACCAGAAGAAAAAATCACTCTGGTTGATACCGTAGAATACGAAGGCTTAAAGAAGGGACAGTCTTATAAGCTCATCGGTACACTGATGGATCAGGAATCCGGAAAGCCAATTGAAATAGATGGAAAACCTGTCACAGCAGAAACCACCTTCAAACCAAAAAAATCTTCTGGTTCTGCAAAAGTGACCTTTACGTTCAATGCCTCTTCTCTGAAGGGCAAAACAATCGTAGTATTTGAGGAACTGTACCAGGAGGATTTAAAACTGGCTGTTCATGCGGACATTACAGATCAGGATCAGACTATCTATTTCCCAGAAATCGGGACCACTGCAAAAGATAAGGAAACAGATATGAATCTTTCCCAAGCAGATAAAGAAGTTACCCTTGTAGATACGGTAGCTTACAAAAATCTTCTGCCCGGCGAAGAATATGTTATGACTGGAACCCTTATGGATAAAGAAACCGGAAAACCTGTCGAAATAGATAAGAAAGAGGTTACTGCCGAAACCACATTTACTCCTAAAGAATCCTCTGGAACGGTAGATGTGATTTTTTCTTTTGATGGGACCTCCCTTGCCGGAAAAACCGTAGTTGTTTTTGAATCTGCTACTTATGACGGCAAAGAATTTGCAACACACGCAGATCTTGAAGATAATGGGCAGACCATCTACTTCCCAGAAATCGCTACTACTGCAAAAGATAAAGCAGACGGAGATCATTTTACCAAAACCGATAAAGAGATTACCATCGTTGACACGGTTAAATATAGTAACCTAATTCCAGGAAAAGAGTATGCACTTACCGGTACCTTGATGGACAAAGAGACAAAAGAGCCTCTTCAGGCAGATGGTAAACCGATTACTGCCACTACGACCTTTACTCCTGAAGATGCCTCTGGCAGTATTGAACTTACCTTTACATTTGATGGCAGCATCCTGTCCGGCAAAACAATTGTTGTCTTTGAGTCTTTAACGTATCAGGAAAAAGAGATTGCTGTTCACGCCGATATAGAAGACCATGAACAGTCTATCTACTTCCCAGGAATTGGAACTACTGCGAAGGACAAAGCGGATGGGGATCAGGAAGCCGTTGCTACGAAAGAAGTAACCATCATTGACACCGTATCCTACCAAAATCTGATTCCGGATACTCCATACAAACTGGTCGGCACACTGATGGACAAAACAACCCAAAAGGAAGTTCTGATTGATGGAAAACCTGTCACGTCAGAAACAGAATTTACACCAAAGGATTCCAATGGTTCTGTCGAAGTCATCTTCACTTTTGATGGAAGCACATTGGCTGGTCATGATGTAGTCGTTTTTGAAAAACTTTTTTCCCTTGAAGGAGAAACAGCACTTGAAATTGCTTCCCATGAGGATCTGGACGATAAAGGACAGACGATAAAACTTACGGAAGTTCCAAAAGACACACCGGAACCTTCCAAACCAGTCAAGACTGGAGATGAAACAACCATTCTTCCTTATCTTTTACTGGCAGGTGCCGCACTCCTCTTTGCTGCCGGATTTGGTATTTTATATATCCGTAAGCGAAAAAAAGATAAGTAACTATCAATAAATATGCTCACAGGCAGCTTCTTACGGCTGCCTGCTATAAAGGTGATGAATATGGAACAATCTCGTTGTAATGCCGATGCCAAGCACATCCGGCATTTTTTAGATATTTGTGATGGAAATTGGCATTCCTGTATTTATGTTCGCTGCGTTTCCTGTAAAACCCCAGGTTATTGTAATGGCCCACACTTCTTATATCATCCAGATGAAAACGGCAGTCCTTGTATCCTGCCCATGGCAGATGCCCGTATGCTCTTCTCCCGCATACCGGAACCAACGGAATGCCTGTCCGCCATAACACTGGAACAGTTTCAGTCCTTATATGGACTCTACTTTGCAAAAGAAGCATTGACCGATAAGCCATGTCCTTGTTTTGCTTTACTGCGGCATCAGGAAGCATCCCATTATTACTGGTAAAAGGTTGCACTTTTGGTACTTTCTGCGTACAGGATAAGAAAGGAGGCGATTTTATGTTGAATTTCACTGCTATGATTCAAGGAATCGATACAATATTTACGAACTTAATTTTTATTCCTGCACTTTTAATCCTGTACCTGAAGTTTCGTCCGAGAAAGCCCTGGAGCAGACGCACCAGAAATCTGTATCGGCTATGTATAGCTCTGATTTCTGTTTATGTCATCCGGATTTTCTGTGCAGGGTTCATCTTTACACCAGTAAATTACTCACGTTTTGCAGACAGCGGTTTCTTTCCGCTTATCAAGGCACTGTTCTATTCTTAGATTTTCTGCCATTTTGTGCCATTTAGTCCGAATCTGGGAGTAGTTTCTATGCCCATCCTATGGGAATTCATCACCTGCTTTCTTACAATATACGTATAAAACACGTAAGCGAGGTGAATCTTTATGAAACAGAAACAAATCCGCTGCCCATACTGCGGCAGCATCGCAATTTTAAGGGATGCGTCCTATGTATATGGAAATAAAGCGAAAGATGGAAAACTCTATGTGTGCAGTCACTTCCCACAGTGTAATTCTTATGTAGGAGTTCATCCTGGCACTACCAATGCCAAAGGAAAACTGGCAAACAAAGAGCTTCGGCAAAAAAGGATCCAAGCACACCGGGTGTTTGACCAGATATGGCTAAACCACATCTTTACGAAATCGGAGGCTTACCGCTGGATTGCTGATAAATTCTGTCTGACTGCCAAGGAAGCACACATCGGAGAATTTAGCACTTATATGTGTGATCAACTAATTCTGGAATCCATGAAGATTCTGGAGAATAACCATATCCCTCTCAGGGCCATTGGTTGAAAGGGGGGATATGTATGATCATCCCGATGACAGATGATGAACGCCGATTGACAGAGGAGTACTTATATTTGGTACCTGAAATGGTAAAAAAATTGACTACTCGTTGTGCTTATGTCTCATACGATGAGCAGCAAGACCTTCTGCAAGCCGGAAACTTAGCTTTATGCAAAGCCGCCATGAACTATGACAACACCCGTCCCTTTGCAGTTTACGCCAGAGTTGCCATACGAAATGCCATTTACAGTTATTGGAGAAAACTGCAAAAAGAACGAAAATACACCTGTTCCATGTATGCATCTTCCGAATTTGACATGGAACCCCTGCTTGTAGACCAAAAAACCGAACTATGGCAGGAACAATGTATGAACCAGGAACCCATTTATAAGCACCTGCAGTCCTTAGAAGCGAGAAGCTGCAATACACTAAGAAAAGGAATACATGCCCTGCTCCTGCAGCAAAAAGGATATACCAACCAAGAAATTTCCAAACATTATGGTGTCCCAATGAATCATGTCCGGGCATGGCAAAGCAAAGCCCGGAAATACTTACAGCAGGATACCAAATTATATACTCTTTTATCTTGAAGGGAGAACGATTATGCTGACACTTTATACTGCAGTCGGAATCCTACGATTCCAGGATTCCATAAAGGAACATAAAACACCGACTGTTATCAATAACCGGCAGGAATACGGACTGACAGAAGAAGAATTCTTTCTGTGGAGCAGCCTCGCATTTCAAATCCGACAGATCCATGAATTGCAGTCTGCTTTTTCCGAACGCTTGAAAAAACATCACCGTTCGGAAAATATCCCCATTGAACCTTACCTGAATCGGCTGCTGCTTCGAGGACTGGTTGTAAAAGGGGATGGTTTAACTGGTGTGGATGCCCTGTACCGCCTCTTAGGAGAACTTTATATCAGCCCATTGCAGGACAGTTTTTCAGTACGGCTTTTTACCTGCATCTATCTCTGCATGAAGAAAAAACTGCACACAAAGGAACTGATCCATTATCTAAAAAAGCCGGCACGGACTGCTATAGAGGACACGGTACTCCAAATAGCAAAAAAAGTACAGATTTCTACGGCAGAGCTTGTAACCTGTGTAGAACAGGGCATCCATCCACAAAATACAGAGCAACTTTTGACGCAGCTCTATGAAACCTCGGATGCAACATTCCGTACCCTGGCACAGGATATCCAATTCACCCATGCCGGTTATCCTGTACTGGAAGCCATCAGTAATTTGTACCTCAATAAACAGATTGCATTTGAAAAATTATAGGAAGGAGCAAATTATGCCAAAACCATTTCTTAATAAGCTGATTGTCCATGGGGCAATCGGCTTTTTCTGTGTCCTATTTGGATGTATTTACGGATTTATAACAGACGACCAGATATTTCTCCTTATGAGTCTTTGCATCGGTGTTGGAACTGCCATACGAATTGTGAGTCTGCTACATACCATCAAGATGCATGACTATACCGAATTAACTGGAACCTGTACAAAACGTGAAGTCAGCCCACTTACCAAGAAACAGAAAATTATTTTCCGTTCCACTGACCAGAAAGAATATCACTTTACATTCGATAAAAATATCCGCCTTTTATCTGGACATTATTATCGCCTATATTTCCGGAATGTAGCAAACCTTTCGGGTGAAGAAAAGGTTACTCCGGATTTACTTGCGTATGAGGAATTATCCCTAAATGAAGATGTTTCCCCGAAGAACTCTTAGATTTCTTCTCTAAATACAATAGAAGTGGATATGCCACTTTCACATACCCACTTCTATTATGCTTTATAAGTTTTCCTTCTGCCGTCCCAGTGAAATGACAAAAACCACTCCGAACTACCACGTATTCTGTCTCAAGGATGACAGCATAACAGCAATCGCAGGGAATAATAATCTATTGTATTCCAGAAGACTCTTCAAAAAATGGACAGTGCTTTCACTTTCAGGGTTTCAAAATGCAGTAACCATATCTTTTATTTTTCTACTGTGACCAATTTTTTCATATTAAGGGCAACTTTATACTGACAGTGAAAATTCCCGCTTCATAATTCACTTGAATATCACCACTTATTTGTATTACTAGCTTTCTAGTAGCATACAATCCGATACCACTGCTTTTTGTCCTTGCTTCATCTTTTGTGTAAAACAAATCAAATATAGATTTTAATTCTTCATCACTAATATAATCAGAAGGATTGCTTATTTGTATATGACAATACTCGGATTCTCCCCACATGTAAAACATTATATCACCAGTACTATACTTTAAAGCATTATCTATTAAATTACATAAAATTCTAATTAATATTTTCTCTTGAGCAAGTATCCAAATGTTTCCATGTGGCAGTCTAATATCTAATTGTTCTGAGGCACGTTTTGAATTTTGAATATATTCCTTTAACAAAGAAGTGACTACCTCTGTAATATTGACTGATTTCATATCAACTTCGCTCTCTATTGCTTCACTCCAAAACAATAAATATAAATCGTCTACTAATTTTTTTAAATAATCCGCCTTTTTTTCAATATGTTCTATATAGCTATTAACAGGTTCATTCACATTTTTTTCTAATCTAATTAACTGCAAGTAACCAATAATAACAGTTAATGGAGTACGTAAATCGTGTGATAAATTTGCTACCATCTTTTTAAAATTTTTATCCTGTTTTTTTAGCTGATGTTCTTTTCGTTCATCTTCTTTAATTCGCTTGTTGATACTAAGTGCAAGGTTCTCAATATCTTTATCAAATACATTGACCGAGTAGATATGCTCATTATGTTCTATCCATTCTATAATTCTTCTAATTTCCCTCTTCAGATGAAAAATGTATAATATGCCTAATAATATAAACACTCCTGTTATTAAAAAGACAACTAGCAAACTTCATATCTCCTTATAATATTAGAATCTCATCACATGTATTCAAGATTGCATTATCATGTGAAACAATAATAATTATTTTATGATTTTTAATTTGATCGATCAACTGTAAAAATTGTTTTTTTCCACTCTCATCCATAGCTGAGGTAGGCTCATCAAAAATCATTACCTGACCGTCTTGCACTACTTGGCGAATAATTGCAATTTTTTGCTTTTCTCCACCGGAAATATTACTTGACTTTTCATTAATTTGCAAATCCCAATTATCTCTTTTCAAAATACTATCACCAAAGCAATCAACGGCTCTCTGTATACATTTTACATCAAGCTTTCGATATAAAGCAATATTATTATATATTGTATCTGCTATTAAAGTCGGCTCCTGTTCTGTTACACTGATTACATGTTCTCTTATATAATCCATATCTAAATTTCTCATTTCTGTATCGTTCCATATTATATTCCCTTGATATTCATCTACATACATACCCATTAAAATTTTAATAAGTGTACTTTTCCCACATCCGTTTTCTCCTTTCAATCCATAAACTTTCCCCTTTTTTAAGTTTGTAGAAAAACTTTTTATGGTTTCTTTCTGGTCATATGCAAAATTCAAATCCTGAATTCTAATTTGTTTGATTTCATTAAGTCTTATACACCCCTTAGACTGCTCCTTAATTTCTAAAATAGATTTTATACGTTCAAAGGATACATAAGCCTCTTGGTATTCTTGACCGTATGCCACTATTTCTTTTCCATATTCCAAAATCATATTAAAATATACTGAAATCATATAGAAATATCCTATTTGCATATCTCCAGTAAGTATCTTTTTTCCTCCAATCCAAAGTAAAATGCATACAGATATTGCCCCTACAATCCCTTCAAGATTTGCAAATGCCTGGATAGTCGCTTGTTGTTTAAATATAGATCGATATAATTTTTGATATGATGCTACTAACCTATTTGAAAAAAATGAACCCATACTATGTATTTTTATAAACTCTATTTTTTCTAATTGTTCCTGCAGTCTGGAGAAGAAATTGGATTTCTCCTCTTTCATTCCATAACTGCAATTATAAATACGCTTTTTGAAGCCAATATATATAAAAAAATAAAGTGCTAATAAAAACATTGTAACTATAAAAGCAATCGAATCCATTTTCCAAATCATAAATAAGATTATACCCGCTGAAAAAACTGAAAATATCAATTCAGTCAAGGAGCTGATGAAAAAAATAAGTACATCATTCGCATCATTGTTTATCCTTTGAGATAAGTACGATAAATCAGTTCTGCCAATTACGAGTGGCGAAACTTTTTTTAAATGATTTACAATTTCGAAATTTAATGAAAATGCTGCATTAGTCTGTATCCTTATATAAAGTATTTTATTGACATAGCAGACAATTTCCTTACCAACATACAATAACAGTAATAAAAATATGAATTTTAACATTGCTGAATATGTTGTTTCCACATTAAACATATTAATAAATTGTCCCATAGCAGCCGGTATAAATGTATTTAACCCGCACAGTATAATACCCAACAAAAAATATATCCCATATTCTATTTTATATTGAAAAACATATTTACTGCAAAATTTTATCATTCCAATTCTCCCTGCTATTTCATTGAGCCATTTCTTTCATCAGCTCCAACATCTCTTCTGCATTCCATTTTACTGAAGAACAAATCTTATTTTTATAAGCAGCACACCCACCATAACATACTGGAAAAAATGAACAATCTTTACATTCTTGATCCTTTACGACATCATAGGAAAGCCATTCTACAAATTTATTTGTAAGTTTGATTCCTTTTTCCAAATTACCGATACTTCGTTCACTATATCCAATATCATTCCAACATTTATACAACGCTCCATCTGGACCTATCACAAATGAATTTAAGCTAATTGCTCCACATACACCATAATTGCTCGGCTTAACACCTTGGTACATAAAGCCTCTCTTAATCCCTTCTTTATAAAACGCAATCTCTTCTTTTGCGTACTGTGGTCGTTCCATACATATATGATTATTACATACTCCATTAATATCATCTACTGGTGCTAAATAATAACCAACTCTACCTTTTAAACCATATCTTTCTAGCCAATCAAATATTTCTGTTGCTTCGTTTATATTTGTCTTGTCAACATTAATTCTTATCGAAATATTCAAAATATCCGCACATTCTCTTATATTGTCCAATATATGTTCGAAGGTAGGCTGATGATTATGGAGAATCCTTCTACTATCATGGGCTTGTTTTGAACCATCTAAAGTAACTTGAATATAGTGGATGTCCATGTCTTTTAATTTTTCAGCTACTCTTCTAGTCAATTTATAACCATTTGTGACCATATCCGCATTATATTTGCAACCAAGTGGCAAAACAGACTTTATCTTTTTGGTTAATTTTTCAATAGTTTCAATTGCCAATAATGGCTCCCCTCCATACCAAGATACCGTTAATTCATGTATATGCTGATATTTTTCTTTGAGCTGCGATGTTAATTGATCCTGAACAGTCTCAGACATAGTAATATATTCTCTCCCTTTTTCATAGCAATAGGGACAACAAAAATTACATGCCATAGTTGGGGCAATAGTTAATGTAAGATTTGAATCCGCAAACCTTTCTATTTTATTTCTTATAAGCAATTCTGCAAATTCATCTTTATCATCTTCAACTAGCATACCACCCTCTAATAATGCTGACTCTAAATCAGGCTTTGAACATTTTTTCCCTTCTTTCATTTCATAATATGATTTTTCATAATCAGTATCTAATTCCAGTATTGCAGATGTGACCGTATTGTAAATCAAACAACTTTTATCTTCTTTTTTCTCTATATTGTATCTTGATAATTTCATTATTATATCCTCTTTTCTTAATCTCTTGTTTTCACAGTGTTCTTTGCAATAATGAAAATGTGCCCAGCATATTGCTGAGCACATTTTCCTTTACTGACTACAAATATCTTTAGTAACGAATTACACATGTAGCCTTTTTAGATCCACAACCTTTATCATTGTAAACCCAGCAGATTCTTGTACTTTTGTCCTCTGATGCTTTGTTAATCCACTTCATTGCAATATCCTCCTGTAAAATATTTATTTATTTCAAAGTAGTAAGAGCTACTTGAAACACAAATTAAAGTTCTTGACGTTTCAATGCAAAATGCATTAAAACTATCCCCACCAGGCACGCACCCATACCATACATAATAGTTCCAACAACAATCCCATTTGTCATCCGATATCCACAAATATTATACATATAAGTGGTCGGGTTCATAACACAAAATGCTTTAAGAAGCACTGATTGATTTTGAAAATTCTCATATACCATAGGATAAGTAATCGCACCTGCAAAGAAATATACACATGATAAAGCTGCCACAATTCCTGTATTCTTTACTAAAACCGTAATCAAAACCGCCACAGCTTCCATTCCAATCATAGCTATCATATTTAAGGTAACCATTCCGATAAAAATCAAAAATTCCTCACCTTTATAATGAAAACCATACTTCCATGCTAATCCTAAGCCTAATGCAGTTTCCACAATATAATAGAGAATAAAAAAGTGAACATTTATCACCAGTAATTTACTTAAAAATAATTTGGTTCGATTTATCCCATATACGACAGAAGCTCTTATTGTTCCTTGATGAAATTCTGCAGATACCATTGTCGTAATATAGACAATTAATCCAATCCAAGAAAAAAAATTAATTGATAATGCAAATCTTGCGATTTCTGCAGCTTTTACATTATTCATGTCGTCTATGTAGCAAATCCAACCAATGCTATCTATATTTCTATAATCACCAAAAGTCATAAACAATGTATCATTTCCCACAACGAACGGTATAAAAAAAATAAATGCCATAAATACTAAAACCCACTTCGAGGCTCGCGAATATTTCATTTTATAGTACTCTGCTTTAAGCTGTCTCATTCGATTTCACCTCCGATAATAGATTTGTGTAATACTCTTCTAAGTCTTCTCCTTCATATCCTATTTTTTCTACACCAACTCCTCCATATACTAATTCTTTTGTTATATCAGAAATATTTTTATTATAACCAAATACCTTAATCACATTTCTTAAATAAACTTTTATTTGACTTTCTGGATACCTCTCATCTAAAATGCAACTAGCCTTTTCCACATTGTCTACTTCGATATGAACATGACGACGACATTTCTCATCTAATTCTTTATCTGTAATCTGTTGTAACATTTTTCCATGATGTATAAATCCATATACAGTTGCAAGTTGATGTAACTCTGGCAAAATATGACTGGATATAAGTATCGTTGTACCATCTTCTTCATTCATATTCTTTAAGACTTCTCGCACATATTTAATTTTGGTTGGATCTAAGCCATTTATTGGTTCATCTAAAATTAGCAACTGTGGGCGACCAAGCAATGCAATTGCAATTCCTAATCGCTGTTTCATCCCTAAAGAAAAAGCCTTCACTCTTTTATTTCCAGCGTCCTTTAAATCCATTATTTCCAGAACTTCATCAATACTACTTTTTCCTGGAATTCCTCGTTGAGTACGCTGGATTTCCAAATTTTGGCGTGCTGTCATGTCCATATACAAAGCTGGATTTTCAATTAAACATCCTATCTTATTTCTTTCATCTTCAAGATTTTTTTTACCAAATAAACTTATCTCACCTGAAGTCGGCTTTGTTAGTCCTGTAATAACTTTCATCAGGCTACTTTTTCCTGCACCATTTTCTCCAACCAGTCCATATATCTCGCCCGCTTTTATCGTAAGATTTACCTGATTAAGTACCATATTTTTTCCGTATGCTTTACAAATATCTTTTGCTTCCAATATTTTTTCGGGTTCTTTCATTCTAATCACTTCCCTCGTTTCTTAAATCCTATAATGATAATGATAATGTCTAATTCTAACATTTCTCTTAAATCAGTTCTTAAATTTCCATAAAATTATAAATTTATCTTTATATTTTCCCACTCGCCTATGAAACCTTCAAATTATTTAAAACAGTAACTTGTATGAAATTACAAATCATGTTAGTATTTTTACCATACCTATTACCAAAGGAGTTTATTATGATTGATATATTATTAGTAGAAGATGATAAAGAAATTTGCTTTATTCTTACAGAATTATTAAAAAGAAACCCTTACAATGTTTCAGCATATCACAATGGGATAGAAGCAATTGAAGCTCTTTCCTCTAAAAAATATGATTTAATGTTATTAGATTTGATGCTTCCCGATTTGCCTGGTGAAAAAATACTATTTCACCTAAAAAAACACAACAATTCTATTCCAGTTATTGTTATATCTGCCAAAAATCAGCCTGAGATTCGTATAAACCTTCTCCGATCCGGTGCAGATGATTATATAACTAAACCTTTTTATCATGAAGAAGTTCTCGCACGAATAGAAAGTGTTTTGCGCCGTTGCAGCGAAAGTCCCCAAACGGAATATTCCTTTAAAGATATTCGCATAAATGTGGATGATCACAAAGTACTTGTAAATAACACAGAGCTTACTCTGACTACTACCGAATATAACCTCTTACAGCTACTAATCAAACATCCAAAACAGACTTTTACAAAGGAATCTTTATATCAACTTATTTGGGGAAAAGATTATATTTCAGATGATAATACTCTCAATGTCCATATAAGCAAACTAAGAAAAAAACTAGAGCATATAGGAAACCAAGCCCCTTATATCGATACTGTATGGGGAATAGGTTATAAATTACACCGTTAGAATAAATTCACGCAAAAAATACCATTACAAAGATTAATCTGTAACGGTATTTTTTACCCTATTCACTTTTTTCATACTTTCAAACAACTAGGTATACCCTCAACAATTTTTTCAGGCACAAACACTTCATTAACTATCACATACGTCCAAGCACCATCTGAGTTATCCGTAGTTTTAGACACTACAATGGCTTAACTTCCACGCAGTATATATTAAATCTACGAATTACAAATGCAAAGACACAACTTCGAACCACTACATATTCCTTTCCAAGGTAACGGTGATTGTGGTCTATGAAAATCATTTGTATTTCAGCTGACCATAAAAAACACCGTTGCAGATTCACTCCCCCACAACGGCATCTTTCATTTTTTTTATTCGATTTTATCTTCTCCTGTTGCCTTTATAAATCTCATAACCTCATCAATGGTTTTCCCAGATGCTACCAAAGCCTTAAACAGCTCATCTTTCTGCTTCTCTTCTATCTCTTTTTGAATCTCTTTTGCTTTATGACGCAGTTCCTTTAAATCGGACTCTTTTGTACGAATCTCCTGTTCCACATACTCCAGTTGCTCTTCCAAAGATGTGTTTTCCAGTTTTTTTCGTCTTGCCATAATGCATCCTCCTAATAATTTTTCCTCATTCTACCACATTTTATCTACTCTGAAAAGGTAGTAGTGTTTTATGAAAATTTTATATCTATTTGGGATTATCCTCATAAAATACTACACTTCCAAGCATTTTGACACAAAAATTATTATTTCGAATCGCAAAATACTATATATGGTATTTTATCATTGACCTTCGCTATATCTTGTGTTACTATGATATTGTATTTAAGTTTTGTGTTATCCCTTTATAGGGTGTCTGGATACTATCTCCAGTACACATGCAGTTTAAGTTGGAAAATCGTGTCATTATAATGCCGTTTTATACGGTGCTATAATGGCACTTTTTTTATTTATCACTATTTTATCGCCCAAAGGGCAGAAAGGAGAATTTTTATGTCATCTATTATCATTGTAACAGGAAGGGTAACTGCCGATCCGGTTATGCAACAAGCAAAGAATTCCGGAACTGAATACATCAGTCTGGGGCTTGCTACCAACCAGAGAGGTCAAAGCGGAAAGGAAGAACCCATCTTCTATCAGTGTTACTGCAACAAGTTTCTTGCAGATCGACTGATAAAAGCCGGTGTCAAAAAATCAACGTGTCTCATGGTCTACGGAGATTTAGAACTCCATCCGTATATTCACCAGAAAGGCAATAATGCAGGTCAAGCAGCTATCACGCCGCAAATTATGGTAAAGGACTGGCAGTTCTTACCTGCGAATCGTAATGATACCAATGCAGCAACACCTGTACCGGGGAATCCAATGGTCGGAAATCCAAATGTTCCACCAGTACCAGCAAACGGTGCTACTTATAATGGAAACCCGGGAATGAATCCTTCCGGTACCGTGCCTACTGGCGCAATGCCAGTCAATAACAATATGATGCCACAGGCCGCACAACAGATGTCTTATGCTCCGGCAGGGGGATCGGCTTATGCACCACAGGGATTTACGGCTGGCAATGTATCTGGTGATGGATTTACCAATATTCCGGAAAATACACCACCACAGCAGCTTCCATTCCCGTAAATTATCAAAGATCCCTAAAATGAAGGAATTGCGACTTTCCAGTATCTACTGGTCTGCTGCAATTCCTTTTTCTATTGAAACAAACATGGAGGAAATGAAGTGAATACACAAAAGAAATTTCTTAAAGTTCTAAGTATGCTCACAATAATTTTGTTAATTGCAACTATATTCATACCAGGAAATGGAAATCGTAATGCAGTCGCAAGTATCGGAATCCTTGGCATCCTGCTGCTATTTCTTTCCACACTTCTTCCTAAAATCTATAAACTGACTCTAAACCTACTCAAGAACCAGGGCAAAACAAGCCCTTGGTCTTCTTTGAAATCATCTGAGCCAGTTTCCGAAACAGAAGAATTGCTTTGGAGACAAATCAGCTATCAGATTACCGACAAACTACAGGCTGCATTTCCAAATGCAACATGGGAATTCCAGAAGCCGCCATCCATGAAGCAGCTTCTTTGCGGAAATCCCATACGTCTGAGAACCTTTCATACGGAGGACTACAACTTTGCGGAAGCACGTATGAACCAATACGGATATCTGGAACTTCAAATGCTGACCATTGCCAGCCTCAAAAAGACTGTCACAGTTACCGATGAGGACGATGTTCCTTTTGCTGATCCGGAATCCTGGTATTCCTTAATTGGCAAGAAAAAACTGGAGAACCTTATCGGACAGCTCCATGCGAAAGGACACCATAAACTCTATATTAATGAAAACGGGCAAATTTACATCCAAAATGGTGATACAGCGGAAATCAAGGATTGTTTTGATTATTTCCCGCCACGAAACTATTGGGATATTCTCATTTCCATCTTCCAAAAAGATGAATTGACCGCAAAAGAAAAGGACCAGGCACTAGAATTATCCTGGATAAAAGAATAAAGGAGGAAATACTATGCCAAATACAAACTTTGTCCCTAACTGGACTTTTGAAAGAACGCTACCATCTCCATTTGACAGCTATTCCGGGAAAAGTGCAGTGATGAAAGACATCGCTTCCAAATACTGTAATCAGCCTAAAAAACGGGCTACTCTCCATTCTGCTACTTTGCAGGCAGTTTTTTCTTATATGAATTTGGAAAATCCACCTGCTGGAAAAGCAGAGGAAGAACTCGGAGCCATTGGAAGCCAGGCAAACAATTTTACAATCGCAGAATATCCAAGCCGTACCGGGTTGCTGCATGTAGTGGTCTACAACCGTATGACTGGGAAATTTATAGCCGGAAAGTATGAAAAACCTTTGGATCTGGACAGTAAACCAGAGCCATATCAGTTTAAAAAAGATGAAGATTCCGGAAGTGCTCTTTATTTTGCTTTAATGCCTACTTTCCTTTCAGATGACGAATTCAATGAAAAATATCAGGAATTAAAGCAACACCGTGATGACGGTTTTCCTGACCTGCCCAAAGCTGCAGAAACGGCTGCGGTTCTTTGTGATAACGTGTACCGCAGGATCCGTTATGGTGATTCCCTTCCTATCGGGAACATCAAAGTTGACACTCCTGCAAATGGCGTGCTCCAAAGACTTACACCACTGAATATCCAAAAAGGTGTTTATGCACCAACGGAAATTATCCAGGGTACCTTTCAGGTATTAAAAGGTGGACATCACTATACTGCTTCCGCCGTTTCAATTCCCAAAGAAGATTTTGTCGATAAATACATCCTGTCCAATTCTCGGACATTAACTCCCCAAGAAGAATCAACCGTTCCTATTCTCGAAGATTGGTATGTAATCCCAAAAGAAATCCAAAGAATATGCGAACATGCCAAATTAACAACTGACAGCAAGCAGCCTATGAGGAATTTTATGCTCCGTGGGCCTGCTGGAACGGGAAAGACCGAAGGTGCCAAAGCCATTGCTGCAGGACTTCACCTTCCTTACCGATGCATCACCTGCTCGGCAAATACAGAAATTTTTGACCTTCTTGGACAGATTTTACCTGATGTAGATGAAAAACAGCTTTCTTTGGTAGGGGAACTGCCCTCTTTTCAAGACATTACCCTCGATCCGGCTACTGCCTATGAAAAATTAACGGGTACTTATGATGAAAAGGTATCAGAAAATACAGTTTATGAAGAATTGATCCATCATATATCTGAGGAAATGAAGCAGAAACAAGCTGCTACCTCCAGCAGCCAACAGTTCCGCTATGTGGATACACCACTGGTTGAAGCCATCCGAAACGGCTATCTGGTAGAAATACAGGAGCCTACGGTGATTGCCAATCCTGGTGTACTGGTAGGACTTAATTCCCTATTGGACCGTTGTAACAGCGTATTTCTGCCAAACGGGGAAGTCATCCATCGGCATCCGGATACTACCATTATAGTCACAACTAATCATGACTATGCCGGCTGTCGTCCCATGAACCAGTCTGTCATTTCAAGGATGAATATGGTCATAGATATGGATGAACCGGATGAAGAGACCATGGTAGAGCGTGTTCTTGCTATTACCGGATGTTCCGATAAAAAATCAGTACGTACCATGACACAGATTGTACGTTCCATCGCACAGTATTGTCAGGATAACCTGATAACAGATGGCTGCTGTGGAGTCCGGGAATTAATTGCCTGGGTTCAGTCTTTTATGGTATGTGGCGATATACAGGAAGCTGCTCATTATACCATTTTATCTTCCGTCACTGCCGATTCTGAAAGCCGTATCGAAATTGAAGGTTCTTGCTTGGATACAGTTCTTGCATCATAACACACTATTGAGGAACACCTTTTATACCGAAGCCGAACTACGCAAAACTCTGGCAGAAAATCTCGTTTATTTAAGAAAATCCAAGCAGACGAAACTCTCTCAGAAAGCCGTAGCAAGACTTCTGCATCTACCGGAAAAAACAATTATGAACTATGAAAATGGGCATACGCTTCCATCTGCTTACGCCGTCTTTCGGTTAGCCCAGTATTACGGCTGTACAATGGAAGATCTCCTAACCCAAAATATGAAAAAGAAAGAAAGGTGAAAAAATTGAATAACACTCAAAAAGCTTTAAAAAGAATGATCCGGGATACGGAGTCAAAAATCACTGATGAAGAACTCTTTCTTTCATCGGCTTTCCAAAAATACCAAACATCTCTGGCGAAAGCGGCTACTGGCCGTTCTCGCTATGGACTTCAGGTGCTTATGGAATGGGACAGTTCTGAAAATGCAGACATCGCTTATACAGATAATTATAGAATTCACTGTAACGCCGCAAACTCGATAACCCAAAGCTTTCCTTCCCGATTTCTGCGGTCACAAAGCCTGACTGGTCTAACTGGACATGAAATCGGACATCTGCGTTACTCTGATTTTGCATCACTACAGCTTTATCTGACCAATATGGAAAATGGTTCCTTCTATCCAGAAGCACCAGACAATCTGCCTTCTGGATACAAGGCAAATCTGCAGGACATCTTAGATGCCATGGAAGAAAAAGATAACGCAACGTGTCTGACGCTATCCCGCTGTGCTGCACAGTATAATAATATACTGGAGGACATCTACATTGAAGCCCGGATGTGTGAAGAATATCCCGGAACTTTTAAGCAGGGAATACAGATCAATAATCTGCGGATGTCTGAATTGATTCCTTCTATACAGGAACAAATTGACTGTGGCTATCAGCCGTTTTCCATTATGAGCAATTTAATTTTGTCTTATTGCCGGACTGGTAATATAAATAACCGCACGAATTATTCTGGAGAATACACAGACACCCTTTCAGACTGCATGGATTATATTGACGATGCTTTAATTGCCACACAGGGGAAAGAACGCTTACGTGCTTCCAACTATCTTTTAGTACTTTGCTGGAACTATATTCAGCCTATGGTAGAGTTAACCAGAGAGTCTTTAAAAAAGCAGGATAGTACCCAAGTTGGCGATGCTCTGGAGGATCTGCTGCGGAAAGAATCAGGTAGCGGATCTCCTCTTCCAACTGGTAAAAACGGAGGAATCCCTAAAAACATTCCAGGTCCTACAGTAAAATCAAAAACTCCTATAACCTGTGACTTATCTGGTCTTGATCCAAATTACAGGCAAGATGCAATCAACCAGGCAGAAAAGGTACTGCAGGAAGAAGGAGGAAGAATTGAACTTGCTAAAACTACAGCAGTATTAGATGGAAATAATCCAGGAATCACATACGCATCACAGTATGCCGGTTCCGGTTATGAAAATGCAGCGAATGATCTTGCACGCATCCTAAATGATGTTGCTACGGAAAAAGCCCAAAATGATTATGAACAGGAATTAACAGAAGACTTGCAAAAATCGGCGGATGAAATACATTACGGAAATGCCCATGCAGGCATCCATGTAACAATCCACCGCATCAATCCAGTTTCCGACTTTTTTATCAAATCTTATCAAACAGTTGCTTCCCCTCTTTTGCGGACCTCCAAAAGGCTGCAAAGTTCCATTCTTCCTTTATTAAAAGAAGAGGCAGAAGGCGGGAAACAAAAAAACCTGTTATTTGGTAAAAGGCTGGATATGCGGGCTTTACACCGAAAGGACGGCGGTATCTTTACCAGAACCAGGCTTCCGGATGAAGAACAAAAACTTTCCGTGGGACTTTTGGTTGATGAAAGTGGTTCTATGGGCTGGGGAGATCGTATTACCCATGCCCGGAAAACTGCAATCGTGCTGTATGATTTCTGTATGAGCCTGGGAATTCCTATTACCATTTATGGGCATTCTACAGATTCTAAGGGGGTTGCTTTGTATTCCTATGCTGAATTTGATTCTCTGGATGCCTCTGACCGTTACCGGCTGATGGATATGTCTGCCCGTAATGGCAACCGGGATGGAGCTGCACTTCGTTATGTTGCGGAACACCTGGCAAAGCGTCCGGAATCACAAAAACTCCTCATCATAATCTCTGACGGACAGCCCGCAGATTGTGGGTACAGTGGTACGGAAGCAGAAGCAGATCTTCGTGGTATCAAGAATGAATATCGTAAACGTGGCATTGTGATCTTTGCTGCAGCAATTGGTGATGACAAAGAAAACATCCGCAGAATCTATCAGGATGGTTTTTTAGATATTACCAAATTAGAAGATTTGCCCAAAAATATGACACAGCTTGTAAAACAATATTTGAAATAGAAAGAAGGAAAACATACATGAGTGAAAATTATCAAAACTCAATTACAGATCAGATATGCAAAGTACAGACCAGTAAAAAATTAATTGCACTGTATGACCGTCTCCGCTACACAAGTTATAACAGCTATGCACAGCTTCATGCAAAAGGAGAATTTGAAGAAAATGGTCATAAAGTTCACTCCCTTATTGGAATCTCCATACAGGATTACTCTAGTGGTACCGGTGATAAAAATATTATCACCCGTTTTCATCTGGCACCCGAACAAATTCAATTTCTGCTGTCCAGAGTTACCGCTGGCTTTCCTGAATTTGAATGGTCGCAAAGCAAAATATTTGGTGTGCCGGATGGCAATGGCTATTCTACTGCACAACAGTTTTTTATTTCCCGCCACGTATATAACAACCAGCAGGAAATACTGACCAGCCCATGGAGAATTCAAATTAATAACGGAAAAGGTATCAAGAAAAAGAATCATAACGGCGGCACTTATATGCAGGCTCAAAGTTTTATCTCTGAAAAAAGTGCTTTTATCCAATTGACAGATATGGATTTTTATATGCTGTTAAAACGTGCTGATTCCTATATCGTAAATTGGGAAAACTACGTTGCATCCTTCCTGATTCAAAACGGCAAACAACAATTTAAAAAACAACAGGACGCACGAATGGCACAAAATATACAGCCGCATGAAATGTCTTCCTATATGCAAGAACAACCACAAGAACAATATCTGAATGGTATGTATGTCGCTTAAAGAATTTCAACAAAGAAGCAGCCGAAAAGACTGCTTCTTTTTATAAAGGAAAGGAGATTTCTATGGATTATGCCACAACACTAAATATTGACCAACAAGGGCGGATCATTATTCCTGCCAAAGTAAGAAAAGCCCTACAGCTTCATACAGGCGATGTATTGATGCTGGAAGCTGACACACGCAACATCTGTCTTCGTAAATGCGACTCCCATATCCCTATGGATATCCGGTTAGACAGTTTTCTGGATATTTTACATAGTAATGTCCCTTGCCGGATCCTGTTATGTAATGATTCCAAAATCATTGCTTCCAAGAATTATCATACAGCACTTAATATGCCTGTAACAGAAAGTATTCAAAGGCTTCTGCAACAGGGAAAGATGAAATTATTCTCTGAAAAGGAACGCATATACCCTACTATGACAGGAAAATATCCCATATCAGTCTTTTTCCCTATTTCTAAAAAAGACGAATTTGGTGAAACGTTGGGTCTTTTACTATGTGCAAAAAACCAACAGCCTTTCAGCGAAATGGATTTAGGCTGTGCCAAAATGACTGCGGCGGCGATTTCCCGCTACATCCAACAAAATTATGAAAGGAAGGTGACATAAAATGAATGACTTAATGCTGCATCGGGCAGCACAATTATTAGAAGCTGAATTTGGTCCCCAATGGCGTACTGTCGCTGACATGCTTGGAACGGAAGGATTGCGAAAACGTGTAGGAAAGGAACTGACTTCTTTCATGGCATACCCAGAACGTGGAGCAGGCGGTAACAGCCAGTGGCGTGGTAACTGCTCCCCCGAAGTGGTTGCAGCACTTCTACGCTATTGCCTGGACGATAAGCGATATTACGGAAAAGATACCAGCACCTTTACCCTCTTAGATCCTATGAGTGGCTCTGGGACTTCAAAGGCGGCTGCTGACCGTTATCAGGTACGCTCCCTGCTCTATGATCTAAATCCGGCACCTGCGTATGGAAAAGGTAACTGGAATGCTCTAAAAGATGAAGTAGAGGATTCCGCTGATCTCATCTTTTTCCATCCACCCTACCATAATATGATCCAGTATTCCGGAAATATCTGGGGAACCCCTCACCCGGACGACCTATCCCGCTGTGAAAACTATTCGGATTTTCTTGAAAAACTAAATCACTGTATCCGGAAATTTTTCCTGGCACTTCGGAAAGGTGGGAGGCTTGCCATACTGGTAGGCGATATGCGGCTCCATGGTAAGTTCTATAGTATGCAGAATGATTTAATGCGGATGGGTGATTTTGAATCCTTTCTGGTAAAGGGCCAGTTTAATTGTGTTTCTGACAATCGGACGTACAAAAAGCCTTTCATTCCCATTGTGACAGAATATGCTCTGTTGCTGAAAAAAACAGATTCTTTCATTATCCCCTTCAGCATCCGGCAAGAAGGTGTGTTTTATGTACAAAATACAGATATTCTTGCACTGACTTGGCATCATCTAATCCGGATGACAATGGAGAGTATTGGAGGAAGAGGGGCTTTAAAAGACCTGTACGATTTATTAAAGGAACACCCAAAAGCGAAAAAGAATCCGCATTATCAGGAACGTATCCGTGCCACCTTATATGAACACCCAGACGAATATATACCTGTATCGAAAGGATATTTTCGTTTGAGTTACCCTGTTACATAAAAACGAGCCATGAAAAACAGATTTTCTATGACGCTACAAAAGGAGTGTGAACACTATGACAAATCGAAAGCACCATGTGAAAAATAGACAAATAACGACACTCTCAGGATGGTTTCATTCTTCGCTACGGGTTGGGGAACGTGCTATTATTTCTGGAGTCAATGGTTTCTCTATTCTGACATCTCCTATCCTAACGATTTTGGAAGTATCAAATGACAGTATCGTTTTCGAAACAGAAAATACCATTTACCATTTGGTTCATACACCAGAGACCGTATCGGAAGTGATGTGTGCTTGAATAACATATATGAATTGGGAAGCAGGCTTTGTGAATTGCTTTCAACTTTGAAGAAAAACCGAGAATACGTTCCACTTGAAATTTTACAAACACAGTATCGGATTCCTTATGAAAGCCTAAAAAAGCAAATTGGTGATACAGCAACAGCTTTTGTAAAAGAAATTACATTATCAAAGCTTATGATAAATCCAGATGTATCTCTGGAAGAGCAGATTTCTGTTATCCAACAGGCAATTACAACATCCGGGATGCTCAAAGAAATGAGCTATACCTTATCAAAACTGTATGATGTGGAACTACTGCACAGGCAGGCATTAAAATTAAGGACATATATTGAAGATGCTCTATATCCATATATTGCCCTTCAGGATTGCCTTGTCGTTGATATGGAACGTATAGAGGATACGCCAATTATCTACAATACAATTACCCAAAAGGTTTATGAGAATGGGCAATGGAGTAAACAGAATTTGGATCTGCATGGGAAACTATTAATCTATGTAAAATCTAGTCCTCCTATGCCTGCAGCAACAGAACAAATAAACAATGGATTCTAAATTCAAAAATTTTTATGTCAAGAAGGGAAACTTTTATGGGTTTCCCTTCTTATGAAAATAATTTCAGTTGTTCATATTCTGCTGTCCGATTCAACAGTATGGGCTTCTTAGCAAGAATAAATTCTACCGCTGCATCCTCCATAATCCAATCTTCCAGTTCTTGTCGTTCCAAAAGCAATGGCATCCGTTCATGCACTGGTGCTACGGAAGCATTTGCCTGCGTAGTCAGAATTACAAAACGATTTTGACCATTATAGATTTGATAACACCCTGCCATAAATAATGTGGCATCCTGCTTTGGACTTTGAAAAGTATATTTTTCTTTGTTTTTACTCCATTCGTAAAAGTGATGGGCAGGAATCACACATCTTCGATGCAGCACACTGTCCCGAAAGGTCTTCTTGTCCAGTATCGCCTCTGCCCTTGCATTGATAAGCAGTCCCTTTCCCTGGAACCCCGGAAAGCCCCACTGCATCTGCCTCGCAGCCACTTCCTTACACTCCTTTGTAAGAATGACTGCAGATTCAGACGGGTGGATGTCCTGTCCATGCTCTATCTTTAAACGCTGGTCCAGTTTCCTTACAATCTTTTCAATTTCCCGTGAAGTTTCATCATCCACATAATATCTTCCGCACATTTTCTGTCCTCCTTTTTCCTATTTTACTTCATCCCTGGTATCTTATACAACCAGTTTCCATGCACAATCCTCCGGACAAAAGAGAAGCACAAAATTGATTTGTTTTCCCAAAAGTACCGCCTGACATCTATACTTCCAGTTCAAAATTCCCGCATACCACTGCTTTTCTACAGTCAGAACCTGGATATGATTGATTTGAATAATCTCTTCATCCTCCCCTTTTACCTTCAGCATCAATGGCAGAGATTTTCCGGTAGCTGTGAACCAGCACTGGACTGCCACCTCATGATAGGTTCCGGATAAAGGCTCCTGCTCTGTATGCTCTGTATTTATTCCGATTCCAAATGCCACCTTTCCTTCCCCCTTCCCGCTATTCTGTCTTTAATTTCTCATAGTCCACAGAACGTTTTTCCCGTGAAATGCCACCACTCATGTGATCAATACACCCACCTAAAAAAGCCGCACGTATTACCGAATCATTCCCATACCGTTTTCTGATCTGATCTATCGTTTCATCCATTTTTTCCAGTTTCTCATAATCATTCGTATCAAACAGATTTAGTTGTCTCATATTCACCTGATCCTTGATGCGGCTGGTATGGATTCCCAGATGCCGGATGGGTGTCCCATCCCAGAGCTGGTCAAATAACTGGCAAGCACACTGATGAATCTCTATCGTAATATTGGTTGCATTCTGAAGCGTCATCTGGTGACTGGCATAACTGAGATCATAATTCTTGATCCCTACTGCAATCACTTCTGCCCTGACTCCTGCTCCACGAAGTCTGCTTCCTACTGTCTCTGCCAAAGCCAACAGCACCAATTTTGCTGTAGATGCATCTGTCACATCAAAAGGAATCGTTGTAGAATTGCCGTATCCCTTATTAGCAGGCGGGGCCGACTGGACTACAGACACATCAATCCCATTTGCAAACCCCCAGACAACTTCCCCATGTTTCTTCAAATGTTGTTTTAAGTAACTCGGATCACTCTTTGCCAAATCTCCTATGGTCCGAATTCCCAACTTGAAAAGTGTCTTTGTTGTTGCCCGTCCTACAAAAAACAAGTCGCTTACCGGCAATGGCCACATCTTTTTCTGTAACTCAGACTTCCATAGTGTGTGCACTCTGTCGGGCTTCTGAAAATCACTTGCCATCTTAGCTAACAGTTTATTCTCTGAAATACCGATATTCACTGTAAATCCAAGCCGTTCCTTAATCTGTCTCCGCATCTTCTCCGCCGCTTCCACTGGTGTCCCCCAAAGCAATTCCGTTCCAGTCATATCTACAAACGCCTCATCTATCGAGTATTGTTCCACTGTGGGAGAATACTCTTGCAAAATTCCCATAAAAGCTTTGGAACACCTCTCATACAATCCATAATTCGGAGGCACTAAGATAAGATTTGGACATTTCTGTTTTGCTTCCAAGATTGATTCACCTGTCTGTATCCGATATTTCTTTGCTGGAATGGATTTTGCCAAAATGATTCCATGACGCATCGCCATATCCCCACCTACCGCTGACACCTGTTCTCTTAAATCGCCTTTCCATCCCAAATGATGCAGCCGATATACCGCTTCCCAGGACAAAAAGGCAGAATTTACATCTATATGAAAAATCACTTTTTCCAAACTCACGTTCCCCTCCTTTATATCTCATTATATAGAACATACGTTCTGAAATCAAGAGATAATATTTTCCATATCCATGCTTCCTCTATATATAGTAATTTTCTTCTCAGAATAAACAATATATAGTGCTTTTATATTGACACATACTACATATAGTGTTACACTTACTATGTAATTATTATTTGTGTCATCCGGAAAGGATATACGCACGCAGTTTAGGTTTGTAAAAGTGTCAGAAGTATACCACGCTACCAGCAGGGACTTCTGGCTTTTTTATTTTGCAGGAAACTGCACGCATTAGAGAATGAACATCCGTGTCATTCTCTTTTTTTATGCCTGAACGCAAAGAAAGGAGGAAGAAAAACCGGAACAAATAAGAATTACAACTATACCATAGAAAAGGAGACAAGAATAAAATGAACCACTCTAATGAATTATCAAACGTGGAAAAAATCAAACAACTGGTGGACCATCTGAATTTACAGCGTAACGCTTATTATAATGAGAACAGTCCGAATATCAGTGATGCGGAATATGACCGAATCTTCGATGAATTAGTGGAATTAGAAAAGCAGACAGGCTTTGTCTTATCCAATTCACCGACACAAACCGTAGGCTATACTCCCATCAGTGAACTTCCCAAAGTAAAGCATCCGGTCCCTTTGCTCTCTTTAGATAAGACAAAGCAGGTACAGGACTTGATAAGTTTTGCCGGTAAGCAGCCAGTTCTGTTTATGCTGAAGTTGGACGGATTAACGACTAAATTAGTCTACGAAAATGGAACACTTGTAGAGGCTTCCACGCGTGGCGACGGAGAAATTGGGGAACTTATCACCCATAACATCCCTGCATACGTTGATGTCCCTCTCTCAATTCCATATAAAGGCCGGCTGGTGATTGTTGGAGAATCCTTCATCCCAACCCATGACTTTGAGCGTTTAAAAGAAACCCTCCGAGATGGAAAAGGAGAACCTTACAAAAATGGGCGAAATCTGGCTTCTGGCTCTGTGCGAAGTCTTGATCCGGCAAATTGTGCAGGACGCTGTCTGCACTTTATGCCTTTTAATGTTCTGGAAGGTCTGGACTCTCCATTTCTCTTTCCAGACAGCAGAGCTATGAAAATTTCCAGCCTGTTTGACTATGGTTTTCAGCCTTGTCCTTATATTGCTGCAAACCATCCCTTAACCTCGGAACTTGTAAATCAGTATATTGAAAGGCTGACTGATCTGGCAGGCAAAAAACATCTGCCTATTGACGGAATTGTAATGATTTTCGACAGTCTGGACTATTCCAAAAACTGCGGGCGTACCGGACATCATTATAAAGATGGACTGGCTTTTAAGTTTGAAGACGAAACTTACGAAACCACTCTTCGCAATATAGAATGGACACCCACCCGTTTCGGAGAAATTGCACCTGTGGGAGTTTTTGACCCTGTGGAAATTGACGGATGCTCTGTTTCCAGAGCAACCCTTCACAATCTGACCTTTATCAAAGAATTAGAATTGGTGCCAGGTTGTAGAATTTCTGTATCAAAACGTAATATGATCATTCCTCATATTGAAGAAAATCTGGAACGTGGTCATTACGTAGATGCAGTTCCTCCTGTATGTCCATGCTGTGGTTCTCAGACTCGTATCTATCAAAGAAAAGGAAATGATGGGCGTCTCATTGAAACAGTGCATTGTGACAATCCCAACTGTGATAGCCAGATCCGAAAACGCTTTACACATTTCGTTGGAAAAAAAGCAATGAACATCGAGGGACTCTCCGAAACTACCTTGGAAAAATTCCTGACTTTGGGTTATCTCCAGACATTTCCGGATATTTACCATCTAAATGAACATCAGGAAGAAATCTTACAGTTGGAAGGTTTCGGTAAAAAATCCTTTGAAAGATTATGGAATTCCATTACTTCCAGCCGGAATACTACCTTTGTCCGGTTCCTGGTTTCCATGGATATTCCTATGGTCGGAAGGACCAAAAGCAGGATTTTGGATACAGTATTCCACGGCAGTCTACAGGAATTTTTTGATGCTGCCTCTGATGACTATGATTTCACCCAGTTAGATGACTTTGGTGATACTCTGAATCAGAATATCCATGACTGGTTTTCTGATGAAAACAATTTAATTCTCTGGCACGAACTCCAAAAAGAACTTATATTTGAAGAAAGAAAGGAAATGAATACTATGATGAAAGAAAATGTATTTACAGGATGTACTATCGTTGCAACAGGAAAACTTGCTCATTTTACAAGAGATGAAATCAACTCGAAGATTTTAGAGCTTGGAGCAAAAGCCGGCAGTTCTGTCACAAAAAAGACAGATTATCTAATTTGTGGGGAAAAAGCCGGCAGTAAATTAGCAAAAGCCCAGTCTCTCGGCATTAAGATTTTATCTGAAGATGAGTTTCTTGAAATGATTGCGTAAGGAGAAATCTATGAGTATCATTACATCCGTTTTTCATATCTATGGATTTCTTATTACAGAAGAGGCTGCTAATCTTATCCTTCGATATACAGAGGAAGTTTTTCCTGATTTATACAAAGAGTTCTCTGATCCAGAATCACTCTTAGCCTTTCAGGAATATCTTTGTGAGAAACTTGATGGCTGTCGTTATGGCACTGCTGAGTCTATGACGGTATGGAGGATCAAAGATCAGGAAGAACTGGACTTAAATCCAGGAGAAGAATTTTATATCATTGAACTTAAAAATTCTTCCCACTTATTTTCACAGGC
Organism: Coprococcus sp. AM97-35; assembly: GCF_027697525.1. NCBI lineage: Bacteria > Bacillati > Bacillota > Clostridia > Lachnospirales > Lachnospiraceae > Coprococcus > Coprococcus sp. AM97-35. The sequence goes on from NZ_JAQESL010000019.1 coordinate 42,869, forward strand.
GTATTCTTCTTATACGGAAGTTATCCAAGAAATTCAAGAAACGTTTGGTGAATTACTTCCTCCCGATTTTCCATTAGATGATTTTCTTGTGGAAATCATGGGCGAAGTTTGGGGATAGTGAAATGGGGTGACGCCCCATTTCAAACATCTTTTGCAACTTTACATTTATAGTTATTTTACCGTTGGAAAGCACCTTCTTTTTTGATATAATGAAAGCAAATGGAGGGATAACGTATATGAGTATTCAATCAGATATAGAGATGCTATCAATTGAAGCACTGGAATATTATGCTAAAAAGCACCAAATATCAGAAGACGATGCCTTTAATATTTTCTACAAACATCAAGTATTTGAAAAAATACTGGTACAACACGAAACGTTGCACCAATTAGATATTCATGATACTTTTCAATACGTAGAAGATATTATAGAAGAAGATACGCCCACGCTTGTTCTTTTCCATGGCTCCAATATTGCATTTGATAAAATCGATTTGAACAAATCACATAACCGTCGTGATTTTGGTCGTGGATTTTATTGCACAGTTCTCGAACAGCAGGCAAATGAATGGGCGAACCGCCTGTACTTGCGTACTCATACTGGCGGCAAATATGTGTATCGGTATATCTTCCAGCAATCCGAGGAACTAAAAATCAAACATTTTGCCACCTTGGACAAGGAATGGTTGGAGTTTGTCAAACTCAACCGTACTGTCGGCGATATCCAGCATCACTATGATGTTGTAATTGGGCCTGTTGCGGATGATAATACCATGGAAACTGTACAACTTTATTTGTCCGGTATCTTGAGCGTGGATGAAGCGGTTACAAGGCTTCGGTATAATAAGGTTAATAATCAGGTTTCCTTTCACACCCCACTTGCTCTTGAACATCTGGTATTGGAATCTCGAAAGGATGTGTAAAACATGGAAGGTAAATATTTTTTTAACGGAAAAGATATTTCAATGAATCTGTATATTCAGATCCGGGATGTTATCGATATTATTATGGAAAAGAGTAATCTTTCCTTTCCGGATGCCATGGGCAAATTTTATCATTCAAAAACTTACAAGGCCCTACAAAATACAGAAAATACTCTTTGGGCGGAATCTGCCGGCTATATTGCAGACCGCTATTACGAAGAACAAGAAGAAGCACAAATAAACAAATAACAAACAAAAAAATATGTTTAAGAAGGAACTGCTTACCATAAGCGGTTCCTTTTTTGTATAAGAAAGAAGGGATTACATGTATATTAATACCTATTCGAATCATTACCAGCAAACAATTGACCACTTTCATGGAGCATACGCTTTTCTTAGTAACTTCTATCCTTCCCGGATATATTACCGGGGCTACTGGTATGCAAATAATGAGGCTGCTTTCCAGGCACAAAAGACCATTTCCCCTAAAGAACAGCTTCAATTTACCAAATTAAGGAATCCAAAAGATGCAAAAAAACTGGGAAGAGAAGTGCAGCTCCGTTCAGACTGGGAAAGTGTAAAGCTTATGTACATGTATGAAATTTGTATGTGCAAATTCATGCAGAATCCTACCCTATGTAAAGCATTACTTGCTACTGGGAATTGTCACCTTGTTGAAGGAAACAACTGGGGAGATTACTTTTGGGGTTCTGTAAATGGTCATGGCGAAAATCATCTGGGCAAAATTCTTATGGATATACGTGCAAAGCTTCAATTTGAATGTTAAAACATAATTTATCCAATTTTGCACTGTATGAACTGCAAATATTTTGCTATAATGAAAGATAGATTTTAAAGAAAGGATTTGTGCTTATGTATCTGAAGCGTTTTGTCTATGACCGTCTTCTGGATTGGAAAAATGAAGGAGGTCATAGTACCCTGGAAGTCGGTGGAGCCCGTCAGGTTGGAAAAACCTACCTGATACAGAAATTCGCTGACGAAAACTACAAACACAAAATTTATATTAACCTGTTTGAATTAAGCGGCAAACAGTTTATGGAATGTTATAAACAGGCAACCGACTGGACACCTGGAACAAAACGGCGGGAGCATCCTCTCCACGATGCCTTCCAGTTATATGAACCGGACTTTATTGATTCTGAAGATACCGTCATCATTATTGACGAAATCCAGGAGTCTTCCGAAATTTATAACCGTATCCGGGAGTTTACACGTCACTTTAAAGCCCATTTCATCATCACAGGAAGCTACCTTGGACGGATTTATGATCCAGAATTCCGTTATTCCAGCGGCGATGTCACCAAACTCACCATCTATACGCTTTCTTTTGAGGAGTTTTTGATGGCCTATGATCAGAATCTGTATGGCGATTACAAAAAAATATCTCTTGTTTCCTCTGAAGCAGAAGTCTATAATCGCTTAAAGGAAACCTATGAGCTGTACTGCCAGATTGGTGGCTATCCCAAAGTGGTCGAAAACTATCTGGAAAACCGGAACATCGTAAAAGCTCAAGGCGAACTCGTAAAAATCATTGATACCTTTACCAATGAATCCATTCGCTATTTTACGGATATTTTGTATACCAAAGTGTTTACCCATATTTTCTTTTCCATCTGCCGTATTTTAAATCGTGAAAAGAAAGGATTTTCAGAAGACAGCATCAGTGAAGAATTGCAAAAACTGGTAACCAAAGACTACTCCAGCAATATTTCAAAGGCTACCTGCAACCGTGCCATTAGCTGGCTGTACTTTTCTGGAATCATTGGATTCTGTGCAAAAATAACAGAAATGGACATTCTGGATTTTAAGTCTGCAAGCCGCTGCTACTTCATGGATATGGGGCTGGCAAATTATTATCTGACACGTACCGGTACCGATTCCCGTGTACTTGCAGGCACATTAAATGAAAATTATGTCTATATCAACCTGAAGAAACGCCAGGATTTTCCACCGGAAATTTCCTTTGAAACCCCAGCTTTTGCTACTTACCGAGGCGGAGAAATTGATTTTTTGGCACAAAGCCTATCTTCTTCCACCCGATATTTAATAGAAGTAAAAGCCGGAAAAGGGACTGCTTCCACTGCCCAGAAAGCTCTGGCTCAGGGAAAAGCAGATAAGCTTCTTTATTTAAAAGGGGCAACCAAAGGAGGAATAGACGGAAAAACAGAAACACTGCCTATTTATTTATTGGAACAATACAAGTTTAATTAAATTTATGTTTACGAAGAGACTACTTGCGAGTGGTCTCTTTTTATTTAGAAGGATCACGAAAAACACAGCACTGAATTAGTGAAAATTTATGAATTTATGAGAATTGGCATAGATGTGATGTTACGGAAAAGGGGTATGGATTTATTCTATTCCCTCTTTTGTCAATGCCAATTCCCATCAAGAAAGGAAGAATTACATGAACAATACAACAACTGAATTACAATGGGGAGATGTCATCTTCAAACCTGGACAACGTGTGCGGACAACCGATGCCAGCGATTATGCAGGATTGGATGGTGTTATTTTGGAAATTCATACCGGCGAAGATAAAGAAACCGACAATCTGACTCCTGATATTCACTGTTGCTTTGATTTTCCTGAGTCTGAAGCAGACATTCGGAAACTAGAGGAACGCTTTTCTTCTCTTTACAATATGCCAAAAAAACTGGATGATCTTGCTTTGGATGAAGTGATTATGTCCCCGGATGAACTGATTTCTATTCCAGAAGAACCCTCTCGTCTTCTTCATTATATTGGTACAGACGAATGGGCTCGCCCGGTATACCAGGATCAATATGGGAAGTTGTGGAAAGATGTAGAACTTGGTGACTTTGAAATTCCTCATCTGCACTCTGCAGTCGGAAATGAATTTGATGGAGAACCGGATATGCCTATCCGGAAACCATTTAGAATTTTAACAGATAAACCGAAAAATCCTTATGAATTTCAGTACATGATGCTTAGTCGTTTACAAAGCGACTGTGAGTATTACTTGAATTACGGAAACCGTTGTACTGGACATCTGTACTATCACAATGAAAGCAAACAAATTGCCGCCATGAAAAAACTCTGGAATGAATTTCCGGATGATGGGAAACCAGAATGGTTGACATGGAAACAAATCCTAGAATACGAAAAAGCAATGTGTTCAGACACAAAATAATAGAACCGCCATAAAAATATTTTTTTTAAGGAGAATGATTATGAATTCAATAAAAGAACTAAAAGAACAATTAGGATATGAAGAAATCGGTCTCGATGATACATTTACATTTCACTGTACCCAATGCGGAAAGTGCTGCATTCACCGGGAGGATATTCTCTTATCCCCGAAAGATCTGTTTAACATAGCAAAAAAATTTCAAATTACACCAGCGGAAGCCTTGGAACAATATTGTGAAACTTATATTGGATGTAACTCCCGTTTCCCGATAGTCCGCCTGAGACCACAAGGAAGTGTCAAACGCTGCCCTTTATTAAAGGATCAGAAATGTTTGGTTCATGATGTAAAACCGACTGTCTGTGCCATGTTTCCGATTGGTCGGTATCTTACCCTTTCTGCGGATGATAGTTTTCCGAAAAATCCAGAAGAACTGTCTGTTGGATATATCTTTAATAATCCTGAGTGCGGAGACGGAATCGAAACACATACCGTCCGGGAATGGTTTCGTAGTTTTAACATTCCACTAAAAGATGACTATTTCTTTACATGGACAAGAACACAGGCAACACTCTGCAAACATCTACAATTTCTGGAAGAACACATATCAGAAAAGACCATGATTTCAATATGGAATGCTACTTTGATAACTCTGTATCTGAACTATGATATTACAGAAGATTTTCAAACGCAATTTCAGCAAAATTCAGATGCAATCCTATCCTTAATTGAAACACTAGGAACTGTTGACATTCCTAAGAAATCATAAACAACTATAAATACTTTGAGCCGACCAGTTTTGGACGGCTCTTTTTCATATCACTTTACATTCTGGCAGCTCTTTTGTTTCCTGTTCTTATCACACGCAATCCATTCATCCAAAGTAAGCGGCTGATAATTTGAATACATACAAAAACAGTTAATCATATTACATGGAATATGCTGTGTTTCCCCCTGTGTATTCAGAAATGTTGTTTCAGATGTGATTCCTTGAAATCTTTCCAGCAATCTCTGATCCTGCGTATCGTGTACATGTCCATACAACATATAGGTTTTTGGGTTTCCTTCTGCATTCAATTTATACTGTCCGTTATAACACATAATAGGATAATGACAAAGTATCACTTTTCTCTTATTATCGCTAAGTTCCTCATACATTTTAATCCACTCAAAGCGTGAACTGTCGAAGTTTGGATCCTTGACATAGTGGTCATGGTTTCCCTGTATCAGATATAGACGTCCGTTCAATTTCTGAAGCAACTGGTTTGTTTCTTCAGATTTCCCCCATGATAAATCCCCTAAGATAACAACTTCATCCCTATTACGCACTTTACTATTCCACTGTTTCAGCATATAATCATTCATTGCATTTACATTTGCAAATCCACGTTTATCCATTTTTGTATTCAAATTTTCATGAAAGAAATGTAAATCTGCAATATAATATCTCATTTTATATCATTCCCTCAATCTTGTTTAAATTATCAATATTTACAACTGCCCAGAACACTCTTTTTAAATCTTTCCCTTTCAAAGTTGATGCCGGGATTACCGAATCTTTACCAAATTCCTGAATAAACTGATTTCTGAGTTTACGAATTTTTTGTCCTTTTTCTGGTCCCGATAAATGCTCCATACCTAATTTTTTTTCAATCTCTAATGCCTGTTTTACCTTATCCCAACCCATGCCTGAAATCATCAGTTCATACATCAAGCGAACCAGGGATGCTCCGCAGGCAACCGTTTTGGGATCATACTGCACTTTCCTGTTTAAATATAACGAATGAAAATCATTAATAAACTTTTTCAATTCTGCATCTTCACCGCTATCGGCTTGTTGATAACGCAAAAGCTGTTTCTCAACATCTTTTACGATATATTTAGGTTCATAATCTCTTCCCTCCAGCGTGCTCCCCAGTGTAATCTTCCTTGTATTCCATTCTTGTTCTGCCCGTTTTAAATACTTTTCTTTCACAACAGAGCATTGCATCTCGGATATACAGTTTCTGGACAACATCATAATATCATAGAACTGCTTCACCTGTTCATCCAGCCTTTCATTTTGTACGCCAATCGTATTACAACCTAATGTGGTGAGCTTATCCGCAAATAAATAATTCAATGGAAGGATCTGATAGTTCCATGAACTGTTTACCGCAAATATGTTTTCTCCCGTTCTTCTTTCATATTCCCATTTTTCTGGCTGGAGAATAAATTCTATTTTTAATTCCTGATAGGGAATACTCTCTCTCTCCATATTACGTTCTGCATTGGATAGTACAGAAGGAACTTTCGTGTAATATGTATGTAATGGAAGATTTGTTTTCGGATTCTTAGGGCTATGTTTATGAAAGTAAAACAATTCGTCTTCTGTCCCCAAATATTCTTCGATTTTCCTCAATGTTTTCTTTATTTCCTCTTCTGTTCCAAAAAATAACATATCAATGTCTACACTTGTTCTTTGAGCATCCCTTGGCAGATAAAACTGCGTGGCTGCACCACCTTTCAATATTATTTTATCTCCTAGTATTTTCTGAATATGCAAGAATAATTCAAGATCCCATAAAAACAGTTCCATTCTCGCCATATTTTTAAACCCAAATTCTTCCATTCTCTTCTGAAAGGTTTCTCTCTGAAATGCTTCCTCTTTATGAAATAACTTTTTGTAATCCAAATTTTATTCTTCCCTTCTAAGTATTTTTCCAAACTCTATTGCCGAATCTGTAATAAACCGATTTTCAACGATAAAGCGAATATCATATTGTATATTCCTTCTTGATGCTACTGTTATCAGCTTCTTTTTATCTATATTTCCCAATCTGCTGAGATTCTGATAAATTCTTACCAATTCTTGCAATGATAGTGGATATCCGTTTCTCGTTATTGCAAAATAAAGATCTGCAAAAGCCTTCTCTATACTTGCCAGACCTTCACTACTGTACTGAAAATCCTCCGTTGTGTATAAAATCACCTGCATATTATGGCTACCTGAAAACATAGCATCTTCATACATTTTTTTCGTGTATTGTGGTTCTATCACCTCAAATCCTTCTGCTAATAAATTGTTATATATTTCCTCTTTTGCTGCTTTTTCAATAAATGCAATGACAGGATATTGTTCTGGTATGTGTAACATATATTTTGCCAAAATATCCAAACCGGATATATAATAATAAAATCCCAGCTCATCCATGTAATTTTTCAATTTTTGGGCTGTTTCACATAAAATAATTCCCTGTCTGCCTTTCAAATCATTGAAGGAAAATACACCGTTTCGCACTCTCTTAATGTAACCCGCCTCTACTAATTTAGAAAGATTCCAATATAAAGTAGACTTTTTTAACTCCGGGAAAAGGGGAATTACTTCATCTGTATAAAAGGTAGTTTGATTCCCAAGATTTTGTTTGATTATCTCGTATTTTTTTTCTAATGCTGTTTTGCTATTCATACTACACCTACTTTCTTTTCGTAGTATATCACATAGCACCTATAAAAACAATAAAATAAACGCA
>NZ_JAQESL010000002.1:0-92154 GCF_027697525.1 Coprococcus sp. AM97-35
ACAGAAGGAAAAGAAATTTAACAAAAGACATCCTGCTTGTTCCAATCTGTTTTACATCAGAATTGAGCAGGATATTTTCAATCAAACCAATTATTTCAACGCATTCCCATCACTAAATGCATTTCCAACCTTCTCACCCATCACATAATACTCATTACGCACAGGCTCATAAGCAATCGGTTTAAGCTTTGCAACATCAATATATCCATTCTAATCATAGGTCCCGATGATCAGTACCGGAAGCGGATAAAACCACGGTTTCACACCAAAATTTTTCTCATATTGATCATTCCTCCATTTTTTGTAATAGATCATCTCTGCTTTCTACTATATAAAACAGGCAGTTGAAAGACAAGGTTGAAATAAGCTATAATGTGATGTAAGTGTCAAAAGTATAAATTGCGTTTGTGCTTGCACAAATAAGCAATTTATACCTATTGACACGCCGAACAACGAGAACGGAGTAAAATGGAGCAATGGCGACATTTTATGGTAGTTCGAGTTGTTCGAGGATTGCGGGAATTGCATAGCAATGAAGCAATCCGGTTACATCTAATATACTAAATAATCATTTTACAAAAGCAGAGAGGGAATAAAATGCAGCTTGCAACAGCAATGAATCTAAGAAAAGCAATGGATGAGGAAACCAAAAGAGAGCGGTTCGCTTTCTGGTACAGCACACTGCCCGGAATCCCGGCACATGAAAAAGAGATCATAGAAAGGTCTTTAAAATATAACGTGTGGAAAGAACTCATAAAGCTCTTTGTCGTTTATATGATCCTTTCACTGGTATGGTTTTTCGGAGCCGGTCAGTATGATCCGTTTGAAAGTGTAACAGGATATTCTCTCATAGGAAAAAAGAGCGTAATTGGAGTTGTGCAGGAGGATGGCGAGTCATTGCGCTTGAAAAATCCGAATAAAGGCGAGCATGTAAGTTACACACTTGCAGAACTTGGAATGGATCCGATCAAATATTCTTATGGCAGTCGGTTTCAGACATACTGGGAAAAAGAAAAGAATGGGGAATATCAGTTACTTGCGGTATTGCCGGAAAAGCAGGTATCGAAAATAGAAGGTCTTTATTATGGCGTAATGGGAGTCGGATATTTTGCAATTCTTATTGGCGGGCTTTGTGCGTTTTTTATCCGGAGAAAACGATATACAGGATGGTTTTTATCGTTCTATTACAGGCTGGAAAAGTTTTACTCAGAATATGGTGTATGGCAGAAATACAGTGTTGAAAGAGGTTATGACACGGTCGATGCGATTATTGCTTACGGAAACGAAAATCCGATATATTTTGTAAACGAATTTTCGAATATCCATCTCACAAAAGAGGAAGTAAAGAAAAAGAAATCAAAGCTTGCCATGGTCTGGCTAACATCAATAGCGGTTATGGCTGGGATTATACTTGTTATTTCACTGTATGTGAATATTACGTCAGCGATCGAGTGCAGGCAAAATGAGGCAAGGACAGCAGCAGTTTTAGAAAAGCTGCAGAATGCGATCGATGAAAAAACGACAGGTCTTGGTGAAAAATCGGAATATTACAATTATGCGGACATGATCGACCGGGCAAGGGATACATTCCCGGAAGAAGATGTCTACTACAAGCTTCAGACAACGGAGGATTATGTCACGATAATTGTCACAACAAAAAAGAAACAAAATGTCTGCTTTGACCGGTATGTGCCGGTTCAGGGATCAATTGGTGATGAGGATACAGAGTATAAGCTTGAGATTGCCATGGTATCGGATGCGATGCAGCCGGACGACATTTTACATAATTATACAGGGATACTTAAGATGAAGTAAGGTAATGGCAAAAAGATGATTTTGCGAAAGGACAAAGGAGAAAAATTATGAAAAAGAAAAGATTTGCAATGGCAGCAGTATGCGCAGTCATGACTATAGCGCTTGCGGGATGCAGTATGCTCAGCTCCAAATTGAACGATATTAAAGGAAAATTAGTGGGGAATTCGTACACGATCACGACCTATGATAATTACGGGAATCGTGTAATGACAACTACAGGAGACAAGATCAATGTGCAGGGAAATGCAGTGGAAACTTCAAGTTATGATTCAGACGGTAATGTTATCACGGGATATGAGCTTTCCTCTGTCATTACGATTACAATCGATGGAAAGGAAATCGAGAGTTGTGGTGATACCTGTATTTTTGCGCAGGACGCGTTGAAAGCGGATGTGGATTTTACGCAGGAGGATATTGAAAGCAATGCAAGCGGTAAGATTACAGACAATACTGCGATCGCAGGTGTCCTGAATAAGTATAAAAATATGTTTGGAAAAGCCAGAGTGGTTGTTATCAAATCCCAGCTTGGACAGCCAATCGTAGCGTATAGCGGAGAAGATGTGTACTGGGAAATCCCGGATGATCTGCCGAAATTTACGAAGTTGATGATCGATGGGAAAGCGTTGTACATACACCGGGCGAATTTCCAGATCATTGATAAGAGTTTGTTGGAATCCAACTGATAAATTTAATGTGGTGAAATTTCACGGCTGATATAATCAAAGCATGGGTGCTATCATAACGGTAGGTGGTTAGTCCTTCTTCAGAGGGTGCAGAGTGCTAGTGGCACTCGTTTTGCAACGACCGAAGTAGAACGGAGACCCGTGACCCTCTGACTACATAGAAACCTTGATAAGGAATCTGCTGGAAAGGAGGGCTAAGCCAATGAGTATTTTGGATTTTATTGCAGTTGTGAGTTTTGGAATCACCTGCTTTTGTGTCGGATACACATTCGGCAAAGATAATAATAAGACACAAGAATAACCGCCCCAGCCTGCAAACTGAACGGTTATTTTTAATCAATTAGTATAAGGGCTAACCGTCTATCGGTAGCACTCTTTTTCTATAGTCATATTATCATGTGTCTGTTGAAATGTCAAATTTTCTTACTTTAAATTGGGGTTAAAACCTTATATTTTAGGTCAAAAATTTTTGGTTTATATTTTGTTAGCGTTTCTGAAAAAATTTTTAGTGTAGAAAAATTCACAGTTTAGATTCAAACTTATTTCTCAAAAATATATTTTAATAGAGAGCCACATTCCAAAGAAAATGGGTAACTGTAAGTGAGAGAATGCTAAATTTATCAGGGAAAAAAGTTCTTAAAGAACAATATAAAATGGAAATAATACATGTATTAATAACCTGTGTAAAAGAATAAGTAACAGGAAAATGCATCAATCCAAAGAAAACAGAAGTAATAAAAATAGCAAAGAAATTATTTAATTTCTTTGATAAAAAAGTCAAAACAAATCCACGCCAGAGAATTTCTTCGGTCAGTACATTTAAAAGCATATTAAATATGTAGAAAAAGTTAGCTATGTTTATTCGGTCAAATTTAGCAATTATATTACGGAGTGCTTCAGAAAAAGGTGGTGGGGATAAGAAAGTAAAACGGAAAAAGATTCCCATAAATACATAAAGAACGATTCCACAAAATAATTGAATTATTGGTTTATGTAAATGAAATCCGTATTCTTCAAGAGACTTATTATAGACAGAAATATAAATTATAATTGCAATTGACGGAATAATCGTAATCAATAAAAAGAGCATTTCTGAAATAAGACCATTCAAATATACATAGATAATTCTTTGCAATAAAAACGCACCTAAAAGAGTATAAATTGGGAGAGCTAAGAAAAATATCCATTGTTTTGTTGTAGATTTCATACAGAATCTCCTTTTTGATTTTCTTGTGTAGTAATTGAAAGGTCTTGTTAGTTAAACTGGAATACAGAATCTTTTTTTTCACATCTACAAAATGACCACAATCAATCACTTGCCGCCCAATGATCAGCGCGGCGATCATTCCGGCAAATACTTTTGCGTTCGCGGATCATTAAATATCCGTCGAGCCTGTATCCGTACACGATAAAAAGCAGGGACATCACCAGAGTTGGGATGGTCAGCTCTTTAAAGAACAGCACGATCAGGCCCACGCCGATTCCGGCGATAGAGAAACAATAGCCAAGCGAGATGAACCAGACAATTTTTTTAAACCCGATCGAACTGATGACCAGTGCAATAATCAGTAAAATTAGAAACTTCATATGTATGTCTTTTTTTGGTAAAATTGAATTAGTATAATGATAACACTTTTGCGGAAACAGGTAAAGTAAAGTTATTCCGTGCTTGCATTTCCCCAAAATACCAGTTATCCTTATCAGTATATCAGGAGGAGGCACAAAAACATGGAAGAAACAAAAAAGTTATCATGTATAGACTGTAATGTTAAGAAATGCAATGCAAAGCAGAATATAGAGAACAACAAACCATATCCGGGATTTTGCGTGTCACATAATATGGACTTGAAAGACCGGCAGAGGGCGCTGGATACTTATCTGGGAGATGAAAAAGATCTGAAGATCATGCGTGCAAGTGCCGAGATCGAGCACGATTTTTACTGCCAGGCAACCCGTGTGGAGGAGACGATCCGCTGGGCAAAAAAACTGGGTGCCAAGAAGATCGGAATTGCAAGCTGTGTGGGACTCTTAAAGGAAAGCCACCTGCTGGCAGGACTTTTGAGAGAATACGGCTTTGAAGTGTACGGTGTGGGCTGTAAGATCGGAGAAGTTCCAAAGACCGAGGTCGGCATTCCGGAACGGTGCGAGGAGGTCGGAGTTCATATGTGTAACCCAATCCTGCAGGCGCAGATGCTGAACAAAGAGAAGACGGACATCAATATCGTGATGGGACTTTGCGTGGGACATGACAGCCTCTTTTACAAATATGCCGAGGCGCCGAGTACAACGCTGGTTGTAAAGGATCGGGTGCTTGGAAATAATCCGGTGGCTGCTTTGTATACGCTGGACTCTTATTACAAAAAGTTACATCATCTGAATCTGGAGGAAGAATAATGCACATTCGACATATTTTATTTGATCTTGACGGAACGCTGCTTCCGATGAACCAGGACGAATTTGTTACCTTTTATATGCCGCTTCTGGCAAAAAAATATATATCCGAGGGGATTTCCTTTGATCCGAAAGCATTTATCGCATCCGTGTGGAAGGGCTATGGAGCGATGGTGAATAATGACGGAAGCTGTACCAACCGGGAAGCATTCTGGCAGTATATGGACGAACTGCTTCCGACGGATTCGGAGAATTCCGAACGGATTGCCCTTGATTTCTATGCAAATGAATTTAACCAGGCAATTGCGGTGACGCAGCCAAACAGTCTGTCGGACAAGGTTGTGAAAAAGGCAAAGGAAAAAGGAATCTGCACCTACCTTGCAACCAATCCGGTATTTCCAAAGGTGGCAACGATGAACCGGATCAAATGGGCGGGACTGGATGCAGAGGATTTTGAGCTGATCACAACTTATGAGGATAATTGTTACTGCAAGCCAAATGTGGACTATTACCGAACAATTCTTGAACAGTTTCATCTTAGACCGGAAGAGTGTCTGATGGTAGGAAATGACGTGGAAGAGGATCTTGCAATTCGGAAACTCGGCGTAAAGACATTCCTTGTTACAGATACGAAGGAAAATAAAAAGGATCTTCCAATCGAAAGCGATTACCAGGGATCGATGGAAGAGCTGTTTGCATTTGTGGAAAGCCTGGAAAATGCTTAAAAATTTATTGAAATTCCAAACTTTTATTGTAAATGCATGGCGGACGTGGTAAATTATTCTAAGTAGTATCCGGAGGGAACCGGAGAAGAGTATATGATAAGAAACAGAGGGAAACTGATATGAAGAAAAAGTTACTTGTTGTTTGTGGCGGACAGTCCAGTGAGCATTCAATTTCACGAATTTCCTGTAATTCAGTGATGAAGCATCTGGATAAAGATAAATATGAGATTACACTTGTCGGCATTGCAAAAGATGGGAAATGGTACATCTTAAAGCAGGAAGATAATGACCTGTCAAAAGATACCTGGCTTGACGGAGCAGAAGTGGTAGAAGGTGTATTCGATCTTCTGAGAAGTCAGGATGTTGCATTCCCGGTACTTCACGGACTTTACGGAGAAGATGGAACTATCCAGGGATTATTTGAACTGGCACAGCTTCCGTATGTAGGATGCCGTGTATTTGCATCCAGTGCATGTATGGATAAGATTTTTGCAAAGAAAGTATTTGAAAGTGCAGGAATTCCGCAGGTCAAATCTGTATATGTAAAGAAGCGCAATGACGGAAGACTGGTCGTTGTCGAAAAAGACATGGAAGAAACAGAAGAAGTAGAAGCTTCGATTATGAAAGAACTTGGTATGCCATGCTTTATCAAAGCAAGCCGTTCCGGATCCAGTGTGGGCTGTTATCGTTGTGATAAAGCTGAAGATTTACTTCCGAAGTTGGAAGAGGCAGCAAAATATGACAATCATGTTGTAGTAGAAGAGTGCGTGGATTGTATCGAACTTGAGACTGCTGTTCTTGGAAATGATGACATTATCGTATCCAGAGTCGGACAGATCATGCCACACGGTGAATTCTATACCTTTGAATCCAAATATGAAGATGCAGAGAGCAAGACATGTATCCCTGCAAAAGTAGATGAAGAGATTCAGGAACAGATCCGTAAGTATGCTGTTCGTGCCTTTAAGGCAATTGACGGACACGGACTGAGCCGTGTGGATTTCTTCCTGGATAAGAAGACCAATCACGTTTACCTGAATGAGATCAATACCCTTCCGGGATTTACAAGTATCTCCATGTATCCGCAGCTGATGGAAGATTACGGATATAGTTATTCTGAACTGCTGGATAAACTGATTGAGATTGCTGATGAAAATTAATTACAGATAATAGAAGAATGTTTTGCTGCCGCCGTAATTGGCGGCAGTTTTTTATTTCATAGGAGATTCCGAAGGAACTTCCTATGAAACAAAAGGCACTGTGTGCCGAAGATGCGCACTCGCACGAAGATGAAGAATGTCGCAAGCGGTCTACGCTCTGCTTCGGTCGTTGCTTAACGAGCGCCACTGGCGCTCAGCAACGCGCTCGGCGCGAGAACGTGCCTCGGCGCATTCTTTCTTATTGTGCAGAAACATAAAAAGACTGTAAATATAAAAAAAATACTTAAAAAAAACTGAAAATAATATATAATTAAAGTAATACAAATGGATGGTGGAGGGAGGTAATCATGGTATGAAAAGAAGAAATATTATATTATTGATTTCGATTCCGTTAGGCATTATGTTAATTGTATATTATGGCTATACCGCATTAGATACCTGGATCCAGTTTCAAATTATAACAGGAAATGGTATTTTGCTAGCAAATAGTGAATGGATATTTTCCATTCAAAACACATTTCTTTTCATATTGAAATGGTTTGGACCGATCTTATCAATCATATGTATATACGGAATTCTAAAATTGTTAAAAAAGAATGAATAAAGAAAAACTCCAGAATCAATTTTATACTGCTGATTCTGGAGTTTCTTTTACTTAGAAATGATATAATTTCACTTTATTACTTCTCTTTACTATATTCCAGAGAAGCTTCCACAAATCCCTTAAACAGCGGATGTGGTTTGTTCGGACGGGATTTGAGTTCCGGATGTGCCTGTGTTCCGATGAACCAAGGATGTTCCGGAATTTCCACCATCTCTACGATTCTGCCGTCCGGAGAAAGTCCGGATAAGAGCATACCGTTCTGGGTAAGAGCATCACGGTAGTCATTGTTGACTTCATAACGATGACGATGACGTTCGTGGATTTCTTCTTTTCCATATAATTTATAAGCTTTTGATTCTTTGTTAAGAACACAAGGATAAGAACCAAGACGAAGGGTTCCACCGATGTCTTCAATACCGATCTGGTCAGGCATGATGTGGATGACCGGATGTGTAGTGTTTGGATTCAGTTCTACGCTGTGTGCATCATGATATCCGACAACGTCTCTTGCAAATTCTACGATGGCAAGCTGCATTCCAAGGCAGAGTCCGAGGAACGGAACCTTATGTGTTCTTGCATATTTGATGGCTTCGATCTTACCTTCGATACCACGGTCACCGAATCCACCAGGCACGAGGATACCACTTACATCACCGAGAAGTTCATCGACATTTTCCGGTGTGACAGTTTCAGAGTCAATCCATTTGATATTTACGGTTGTGTGGCTGTAGATGCCGCCATGTTTTAATGCTTCAACAACACTGATATATGCGTCATGGAGCTGGATATATTTGCCGACCAGGGCGACTGTTACATCTTGTGTCGGATGTTTCAGGCATTCGACCATCTCTTTCCAGTCTTTCAGATCCGGTTCCGGACAGTCAAGCTTCAGGCATTCGCATACAACGGAAGCGAGATGTTCTTCTTCCATGGCGAGTGGTGCTTCGTAAAGGTATTCCACATCCAGGTTCTGAAGAACGTGATCAGATGGCACGTTACAGAAGAGAGCAATCTTGTCTTTGATTCCCTGATCCAGTGGATGCTCAGAACGGCAGACCAGAATATCCGGCTGGATTCCCATTCCCTGTAATTCTTTTACGCTTGCCTGAGTCGGTTTGGTCTTCATCTCCTGGGAAGCATGCAGATATGGGATCAGTGTGACGTGGATCAGCGCAACATTGTCATGTCCCATATCATGTTGGAACTGGCGGATAGATTCCAGGAAAGGCTGGCTTTCGATGTCTCCGACGGTTCCACCGACTTCGATGATCGCAATCTCGGTATCTGTAGCTGCAGGGTTACGATAGAAACGGCTCTTGATCTCATTCGTGATATGCGGGATGACCTGTACGGTTCCTCCACCAAAATCTCCACGACGTTCTTTCTGAAGAACGGACCAGTAAATCTTTCCTGTCGTTACATTCGAGTTCTTGGTAAGACTTTCATCGATAAATCTTTCATAATGTCCAAGGTCAAGGTCTGTCTCAGCTCCATCGTCTGTTACAAAAACTTCACCGTGTTGTACCGGATTCATTGTACCCGGGTCAATGTTGATGTACGGATCAAATTTCTGCATTGTAACTGTGTACCCGCGTGCCTTGAGCAGACGCCCAAGAGAAGCTGCTGTGATTCCTTTTCCAAGACCTGAGACAACGCCTCCGGTAACAAATACATACTTAACTGCCATAGTTCCAGTTCCCTCCTTATGGTATTTTTTTTGTCTACTACTCATTGTGTTCTGTAAAAAATAAGATAGAATGCGATTTCTATTCATCAGAAAAGTCCGATATAACCTTCTGACGGATAAAAATAGAAAAAAACCCCATAAAAACAAATTTATGTGGCTCCCTCGCTACTTTGATTTCCCCTTGAAATCAATTCCCCTATAAAATACTTTAAAAGTATACACCCATTCCAGAAAAAAATACAACAATTTTTTTTGAAATGGGTGTATAAAAATCAAAAATATAATATTTGTCTACTGATAGATCGGTTTTTTCTCGTATCTCGGTTCAGATGTAACCTGGATGGATAACTTCTGGAACAGACGGATATCTACATTTGCAAGCATAACGGATACATGAGCCTGGCAGCCTTTTAAATTCGGGACTTGTCTGAGTGCCTGTTCAGCAACCGGATTGGAAGAGGCACTGATAGAAAGTGCAATCAGAGCTTCATCGATGTGAAGTCTTGGGTTCTTGCTTCCAAGGAATTCGGTTTTAACTTTCTGGATCGGTTCCAGGGCAGTCGGTGAGATCAGGTGCATATCATGATCGATTCCGGCGAGTTCTTTTAAGGCGTTCAGGATCAGGGCAGCAGATGCGCCAAGCAGATCAGAGGTTTTTCCTGTTACGATGCGTCCGTCCGGAAGCTCCAGAGCGGCAGCCGGTGCACCGGTTTCTTCAGCGCGTGCAAGGGCGGCATCAACAACCTTACGGTCATGTACGGTAACTCCTGCCTGATTCATCAGAAGCTCGACCTTATAAGTCTCTTCCTTCGGGCATTCACCGGAAAGGAAACGGTCCATGGTGCGGTAGTAGCGGCGAATGATCTCCTGACGGGAAGCTTCTTTGCAGACTTCATCGTCACAGATGCAGTTACCAGCCATGTTAACACCCATGTCTGTTGGTGATTTGTATGGATTTTCTCCGTAAATGCGTTCAAAAATTGCACTCAGTACAGGGAAGATCTCTACGTCACGGTTGTAGTTGACGGTAGTAACACCGTAAGCTTCCAGATGGAACGGGTCGATCATATTTACATCGTTAAGGTCAGCAGTAGCTGCTTCATATGCTAAGTTGACCGGATGCTTTAACGGGATATTCCAGATCGGGAAGGTTTCGAATTTGGCATATCCTGCGCGGACTCCGCGCTTGTGCTCATGATAGAGCTGGGAAAGGCAGGTAGCCATCTTTCCACTTCCAGGTCCAGGTGCGGTGATGACAACCAGAGGTCTGCTTGTCTCAATATATTCGTTCCTTCCGTATCCTTCGTCACTTACGATCAGCGGGATGTTGGAAGGATAACCTTCTATTACATAATGGATATAAACTTTAATGCCAAGCTTTTCCAGACGTCCTTTGAAAAGATCGGCACTGTTCTGTCCGGAGTACTGTGTGATAACAACACTTCCGACAAAGAGACCATTGGCTTCAAATTCGTCTTTCAGGCGGAGAACGTCAGTGTCATAAGTGATCCCGAGGTCACCGCGGATTTTGTTGGCTTCAATATCGGCTGCACTGATAACGATCACAATCTCTGCGGTATCCGATAATTCTTTTAGTAAATGTAATTTGCTGTCCGGCTGAAATCCCGGAAGCACGCGGGAAGCATGATAGTCATCGAAAAGCTTTCCACCGAATTCGAGATACAGTTTGTTGTCAAACTGATTGATTCGCTCACGAATGTGAGAAGACTGCATTTGCAGGTATTTTTCATTATCAAACCCAATTTTCATAAAGTTCCATCCTTTTTGTCCATAATTTTACTTTCATAGAAGCAATTCAAACCTAGTATACTATAAAATATGACTTTTTTACAATCTTTTCATAAATTTTTCATTGATTTCTAAAAAACGCCTACTTATAATAGAGAGGACGACACTTAGGAGGTAGGTATGGATAACCAGAATAATAGAAATAAGCAGAATCTTCCGGGAAATAATAATCCGAATAATAAAAATAACCGCCAAAGATGGAATATTATATTATTTACCGTTATGCTGATCTCGTTTATCGTATTTGCGTTGTATCAGTTCCGGGAAGACACAGATGCCCGGGAGATTACCTATGATCAGTTCCTGAACATGGTAGATTCCGGGGAAGTTAAGAAAGTTGTGATCGAGGATGACAAGATTGTGATCACAGCGAAGACAGAAGCTGAGATGAAGAACAGCAAGAAAAAAGGCGCTTCTGAGAGCGATGTGGTCGAAGGTTCTGTAGCAGATAACAACGACAGCAGCAGTAAGGACAGCAGCGATGACAGTACAGGTCTGTTCAGTAATGTGACAAGGAAGCAGTATTATACCGGTATTGTGAAGGATGATACCCTTTCGGACAGACTGTATAAAGCAGGTGTTGAGTATGAACAGAAGATACCGGATTCTACATCTTATATGGTGATGAATCTTCTGGTCAACATTGTTCCGCTTGTGATCATGATCGGTCTGGGCGTGATGCTGATGCGTCGTATGACAAAGGGTGGCGGCATGATGGGCGTTGGAAAGAGCAATGCCAAGATGTATGTGGAAAAATCTACCGGAGTCACATTTAAGGATGTAGCCGGTCAGGATGAAGCAAAAGAATCCTTGCAGGAAGTAGTCGATTTCCTGCATAACCCTGGCAAATACACCGGAATCGGAGCGAAGCTTCCGAAAGGAGCACTTCTTGTAGGTCCTCCCGGAACCGGTAAGACACTTCTTGCAAAAGCAGTTGCCGGAGAAGCAAAAGTACCGTTCTTCTCTCTTTCGGGTTCTGCATTTGTTGAGATGTATGTCGGTGTCGGAGCGTCAAGAGTACGTGACCTCTTTAAGCAGGCACAGCAGATGGCGCCGTGTATTATTTTTATCGATGAGATCGATGCGATCGGAAAAAGCAGAGATTCACAGCTTGGTGGTAATGATGAAAGAGAACAGACACTGAATCAGCTCCTTGCAGAGATGGATGGATTTGACAGTAATAAAGGTCTTCTGCTTCTTGCGGCAACGAACCGTCCGGAGATCCTGGATCCGGCGCTTCTCCGTCCGGGAAGATTTGACAGACGTATCATCGTAGATAAGCCAGATCTCAAGGGACGTATTGATGTCCTGAAAGTACATGCCAAAGATGTTAAGATGGATGAGACAGTCAATCTGGAAGAGATTGCACTTGCAACTTCCGGGGCAGTCGGTTCTGATCTTGCCAATATGATCAACGAGGCTGCGATCAATGCAGTAAAAAAAGGAAGAAATGTTGTATCCCAGGCAGACCTTTTTGAGGCTGTTGAGGTCGTTCTTGTGGGTAAAGAGAAGAAAGACCGTATCATGAGCCAGAAAGAACGCCGTATCGTATCATACCATGAAGTCGGTCATGCACTGGTAACTGCCCTTCAGAAGGACGCAGAACCGGTACAGAAGATTACAATCGTTCCGAGAACCATGGGTGCACTCGGTTATGTGATGCAGACACCGGAGGAAGAGAAGTTCCTGAATACCAAGGCTGAGCTGGAAGCAATGCTGGTGACAGCCCTTGCAGGACGTGCAGCAGAGGAACTGGTGTTTGACACAGTTACAACCGGAGCATCGAACGATATTGAGCAGGCAACCAAGATCGCAAGAGCGATGGTAACACAGTATGGTATGTCTGAAAAATTCGGACTTATCGGACTGGAATCTATCCAAAACCGTTATCTGGACGGAAGAGCTGTTATGAACTGCGGAGAGGCAACCGCGGCAGAAATCGATCAGGAAGTTATGAAGATGCTGAAGGGAGCATATGCAGAAGCGAAGAGAATGCTTTCCGAGCATCGTGAAACGATGGATCAGATCGCCGGATTCCTGATTGAGAAAGAGACGATCACCGGAAAAGAATTCATGAAGATTTACCGCAGATGTGAAGGAATTCCGGAACCGGAAGAAAAGAAAGAAGAGAATTCTGTAAAAGAGCAGACGATCGAGATGCCGAAGAAAGAGGCAGATACCGAAGCTGCACAGCAGGAAGAGAAAGAAACGCAGAAGAAAGTAGAAAGAGACGAAGACGGATTCATCCTTCCGCAGAAGCGTGACTAGTCTAAAATAACAGAAGATGCAGAGGTTTCAGAACAATAGGTTCTGGAGCCTCTTTTTTTCTGTAGATTCTTTTGAAAGAATGACTTGTATTGTCTGCAGGAAGCAAGGTATAATGTGACTATGGAAAATCAGACATTTATTATTGAAGACGAACTTAAAAAACTTCCTGGGAAACCGGGAGTCTATCTGATGCATGGGGAAAAGGACGAGATCATTTATGTTGGAAAGGCGATCAGCCTGAAGAACCGTGTCAGACAGTATTTTCAGCCGAGCAGGAACAGGGGGGCCAAGATTGACCAGATGGTGACGCATATCACCCGGTTTGAGTATATCGTGACGGATTCGGAACTGGAAGCACTGGTTCTGGAATGCAATTTGATCAAGGAACACCGGCCAAAGTACAATACGATGCTGATGGATGATAAGAGTTATCCATTTATCAAAGTGACAACCGGCGAAGCATATCCAAGGATTATGATGGCAAGGCAGATGAAGAAGGACAAGTCAAAGTATTTCGGCCCTTATACCAGTGTGACGGCGGTAAAAGATACGATCGAACTGATCCGGAAGCTTTACCGTCTGCGTAGCTGTAACCGCATCCTTCCGCGCGATATCGGGAAAGAAAGATGCTGTCTCTATCATCATATCAAGCAGTGCGATGCACCGTGTCAGGGGTATATTTCGCAGGAAAAATACAGAGAATCGGTTGATGAAGTACTCAAATTCCTGGGAGGAAATTATGATAAAATCTTAAAGGATCTGGAGAAAAAGATGCAGGAGGCATCGGATGATCTGGAATTTGAGAAAGCAATTGAATACCGGGAGCTTCTGCACAGCGTGAAGCAGATTGCACAGAAGCAGAAGATTACCGATACAGGGGGCGAGGACCGGGATATTGTGGCTCTTGCAAGAGAGCATGAGGATGCGGTGGTACAGGTATTCTTTATACGCAATGGTCGTCTGATCGGCAGAGATCATTTTTATCTGCGGATTGCCCAGGGAGATGAAAATGCAGAGATCCTCTCCAGCTTTATCAAGCAGTTTTATGCCGGAACGCCATATATTCCGGGCGAACTGATGCTTCCGGTGGAACCGGAAGAGCGGGAGATCCTGGAAGCATGGCTTGGAGAAAAACGTGGGCATAAGGTTCATTTCCGTATCCCGAAAAAAGGGGAAAAAGAAAAGCTTGTTGAGCTTGCGGCGAAAAATGCAAAGATGGTACTGGAAAAAGATAAGGAGCGTATCAAGCGTGAAGAAGGAAGAACGATCGGTGCAGTAAAAGAAATAGAAAAGTTGCTTGATCTTAATAACCTGGTGCGTATGGAGGCGTATGATATTTCCAATACCAATGGATTTGCTTCGGTAGGGTCGATGATCGTTTATGAGAGGGGCAAACCGAAACGAAACGATTATCGTAAGTTCCACATCAAGGGTGTGCAGGGGGCGGATGATTATGCAAGTATGCGTGAGGTCCTCACCAGAAGATTCCGGCATGGTCTGGAGGAACAGAAAAGCGGGAAAGAGCTGGGAAGTTTTAATGTTTTTCCGGATCTGATCATGATGGATGGTGGAAAAGGACAGGTTAATATAGCACTGGAAGTACTGGATGAACTTCATTTATCCATTCCGGTATGCGGTATGGTCAAAGATGACCACCATCGGACGAGAGGACTCTACTATCAGAATATTGAGATTCCGATCGACCGCAATTCCGAAGGGTTTCGGCTGATCACAAGAGTGCAGGATGAGGCACACAGATTTGCTATAGAATTTCACCGGAAACTGCGTAGTCAGGGACAAGTGCATTCGATCCTGGATGATATTCCGGGAATCGGACCTGCGAGAAGGAAAGCACTGATGCGGACATTTGACAGCCTGGATGAGATTAAGAATGCAGAGGTGGAAGATTTGAAAAAAATTCCATCAATGGATGAAAAATCAGCCAAAAGCGTGTATAATTTTTTCAGAGGAAGCGAAATGGAAGATACAGAAGCTACTCGGATGGAAGAACAATAAAAGGAGACAGGACTATGGGAGTAACATTAACAAAAATCGTAGAGAAGATGGAACTTAGAAATCTTACTCCGGATGTCGATATGACACAGCGGGAAGTAAAAATTCCGGATATTAACCGTCCGGCACTTCAGCTCGCCGGATTTTTTGATCATTTTGATTGCGAACGGATTCAGCTTATCGGATATGTAGAGTACACTTATCTGCAGACACTGGAATATGAGCATAAGATGAAAATATATGATACACTGCTTGAGTATGGGATTCCATGCTTTATTTTCTGCAGAAATCTGCAGCCGGATCCGGAATTTCTGGAGAAAGCAGTGAAGAACAATATTCCGGTATTTATTACGGATAAACAGACTTCTTCCTTTTCTGCAGAACTGATCCGCTGGATGAAAGTGGAACTGGCACCGTGTATTTCAATTCACGGGGTACTGGTGGATTGTTATGGAGTCGGTGTTCTGATCATGGGAGACAGCGGTATCGGTAAAAGTGAGGCGGCACTGGAGCTGATCAAGCGAGGCCATCGTCTGGTAACAGATGACGTGGTGGAGATCCGGAAGGTCAGTGATGATACTCTTGTTGGTACAGCACCGGATATTACCCGCCATTTTATTGAACTTCGCGGAATTGGTATCATTGACGTAAAGACGCTGTTTGGTGTGCAGAGTGTAAGAGAGACACAAAATATTGATCTCGTCATCACGCTTGAGGACTGGAACAAGGATCGTGAGTACGACAGGCTTGGACTTACTGAGGAGTATACAGAATTTCTTGGTAATAAGGTTGTATGCCACAGTATTCCAATCCGCCCGGGACGTAATGTTGCCATTATCGTAGAATCAGCGGCAGTCAACCACAGACAGAAACAAATGGGCTATAACGCAGCTCAGGAGCTGTACCGCCGGGTACAGGAAAATCTAAAAAAGAATATGTAAGGAGCAGGAGACAGATGAAATATTGTTTTGGTATTGATATAGGCGGAACGACAGTAAAGATGGGACTTTTTCAGGAAGACGGAGAGCTTCTTGACAAATGGGAGATCAAGACACGTACTGAGAACCAGGGAGAAGCAATCCTCCCGGATATTGCGCAGGCAGTGAAAGCAAAGATGGCAGAAAAGAAACTGGTGAAGGAACAGATCATCGGACTTGGAATGGGGCTTCCGGCACCGGTAACCGAGGATGGAATTGTTCAGAATACAGCAAATCTCGGATGGGGATACAAAGAAGTGACACGTGAACTGGAAGAGCTTCTTGACGGAATGAAAGTGATTCCGGGGAATGATGCAAATGTAGCTGCGCTTGGTGAGATGTGGAAAGGTGGCGGAAAAGGCCACAAGAATGTTATTATGGTTACCCTTGGAACCGGTGTTGGCGGTGGAATCATCGTGGATGGAAAGTGCCTTGTAGGGGCACACGGTGCTGGCGGAGAGATCGGTCATCTGTGTGTAAACTACCAGGAGACAGAAACCTGTGGATGTGGAAAGAAAGGCTGTCTGGAACAGTATGCTTCAGCAACAGGAATCACAAGACTTGCCAATATGCGTCTTGCAAAAGATGAGAAACCAAGTACCCTCAGAAATGTGGCAGAGATGTCTGCGAAAGAAGTGTTTGATGCAGTGAAAGCCGGAGACGAAGTTGCAATCGAAATCGCAACTGAATTTGGAAAGTATCTGGGACATGCGCTGGCGAACCTTGCAGCTGCCTGTGATCCGGCGGTTATCGTAATCGGCGGAGGGGTATCAAAAGCCGGAGAGGTTCTGCTGGATTACATCAAAGGTCCATTTAAAGAAATGGCATTCTTTGCAGACAAAGATACAGAATTTGCACTCGCAGAACTTGCAAATGATGCAGGAATCTGCGGAGCAGCAAAACTGGTACTGAAATAAGTGAAAGATATTATAAAAAAACAAAAATCTTGTGAGAAATATTTAACATTCTTGCAAGATTTTTGCTTTTTACAGAAGAAAATGCAGAATGTAAAATGTTTACATTTGACATTCTGCACAAAATGATGTAGACTTATCATAGTAATATTATTAAATAAGCCTATGAACTCTAAAGAATTATGAAGAGGAAGACGAAATGATAATACGTAAAACATTAAGAGAGCAAGTAGTTGAAATTTTAAGACACAAGATTTTATCAGGAGAGATCAAACCGGGAGAACGAATTATAGAGGCAAAAGTAGCAGAAGAGCTGAAAGTCAGCAGAGGTCCCTTAAGAGAAGCTCTCAGGCAGATTGAAGAAGAAGGGCTGGTTGTATATGAAGCACAGAAAGGCTGCGTAGTAAAGACGATGACTTATGAAGAGATGCAGGAAACATACCTGATCCAGTCTACGCTTGAGAAACTGGCAGTGCAGATGTGCGGGGGAGAGATCAGCAAAGAACAGGATGAAGAGATGCAGAAGCTTGTCCTTTCCATGGAGAAAGCGGCCAATCAGAAAAATCTGTATGAAGTTATAGAATTCGATGAACAGTTCCATGAATGTATTGTGAAGACCGCACACAGTGAAAAACTTCATAGAATCTGGAAAATACTGGAAGGAGGGAATACGGCGGCATATTATACGATGGATACAAAAACTCTGGTACCATTTGATGTGGTCCACATCAATCATCAGAGAATTTTGGATCTGTTTCATAAAGGGACAGTCGAAGATATCTGTAAAGAGATAGAATTCCACTACATGGTTGTCCCGCATGTTCTGTACGAAAATCAAAAGAAAAAAGGAGAAAAGAACTGAAGGTATGGAGAGAAAGAATATGTATTTAATTAAAAACGGAACCGTTCATACAGGGACGGGGAAAGTGCTTGAAGAACATGATATTTTAGTTGAAGGAACGAAGATTAGAAAGATTGGAAAGAATCTTTGTGAAGAAGATGCAGAAGTGATTGATGCAACCGGAAAACAGGTTTTCCCGGGTTTCATTGATCCACATTCTTCTATCGGAGCTATGGGGATTCCGACTCGTTACAGAGATAATGCAGAAACTACAAATGTAATCAATCCGGATCTGAGCGTGAAGTATGCCATCGATCCAGATGAAGTGAATGCACAGGAATTCTACAAATCAGGAATTACATCTGTTGGATTTTCACCGGATCACAGCAATGTGATCGGAGGACAGATTACAGTGTGTAAGACAGCTCCGGATCATATGGCAAACCGTATTGTAAAAGAGCACGCAGCAATGAAGGGAAGCGTATGCTCAACCGTTAAGGATGTATATGGTGCAAGTAACCAGATGCCGAAAACAAGAATGGGAATTTTCCATTTGCTCAAAGAAGCAATCAGAAAAGATGACCTTTTGAAGAAATATCAGATGCCATTTGTCATCGCAGCAGAAACTGCAGGTGAGGTTCAGTGTCTTATGGAGCTTCTGAAAGATGAAGATATCCAGCTTACAATCGTAGACGGATTTGAATTCGGCGATGCGATCGAAGAACTGAAAGAAAAGAAAGTTGGAATTATCTTTGGTAATTTCAGCAACCTGTCACAGATTTCAAAACATGAAATCGATCTTTCCAGATTAAAAGAACTGGTAGAAAACGGAAACCGCATCGCATTTACAAACACATGCAAAGGTGCTTCTGAAGGTAGAGAAGTATTCATCTGGAGTGCAATCGAAGTATATCGTGCAGGAATCGATGCTGAGGATGTAGTAAAAATGATGACGATCCAGCCAGCCGAGATGCTTGGTGTTGCAGATCAGATCGGAAGTATCGAAGTTGGAAAAGACGCGGACATCACAATTTACAGTGATCATCCTGTAAAATCTTATGCGGCACACGTACAGTTTTGTATGATAAATGGAAAGGTGGTATTATCGTAATGCAGACATTAATCAAAAATGGTATTTTGTATACAATGACAGAGGATAAGGGCATCTTTCAGGGTGATATTCTCGTCGAAGGAACAAAGATCAAAGAAGTAGCAGAACATATCAGTGAAGACTGCTTAGAGGATGGAGATAAGCTCATTGAGGCAGAAGGATATTATGTTCTTCCGGGACTTATCGATGCACATTCTCACATCGGATTATTTGATTTCAATGTGGATCCGTGTGTAGACGATGCCAATGAGATGACAAATCCGGTTACTCTTTCTGTTGATGCACGTTTTGGAACAAATCCAAATGCAAGAGAATTTAAAGTAGCTTATGAGCACGGAATCACAACCATGCTTCTGACTCCGGGAAGCGGAAATGTATTTTGCGGACTTCCGTTTGCACTTAAAACTTATGGAAACAATGTGTTTGATATGACAATCAAATCTCCATGTGCTGTAAAGATTGCTCTTGGCGGTAATCCGAAAAATACATACGGAGATCAGAGAAGACTTCCGATGACAAGAATGGGAATCGCTAAGGTTCTGGATGATACCTTTGCAAAAGCAAAGAAATACATGGAAGACAAAGAACAGAATAAAGAAGTGGAGTATGATCCGGATATGGAAGCTCTTTGCCTGGCTTTAAAAGGAGAAATTCCATGTAAGATCCACTGTACACAGTATGATATGCTCACAGCAATTGAGATTGCGAAAAAATACAACGTACACTTCTCATTAGAACATGCATGGGGAGCAACCGATTATCTGGATGAAATCGTGGAAAGCGGATGCGATGTATGTTACGGACCGATTGCAACTTACCGTAGTCCTGGAGAACGTAGAAAAATCGATGTGGAAGCTGTAAAAATGCTAGATGACAGAGGAGTGAATGTGGCGATGATCACTGATTCACCGATTCTGAGTGAAGAATCTCTGTATCATCATGTGGGAGAAGCAGTGCGTGAAGGACTTGCACAGGAGAGAGCAGTAAGAACGGTTACGATCAATGCTGCAAAAGTGCTGGGCGTAGAAGACCGTCTGGGAAGCCTGGAAGAAGGAAAAGATGCAGATATTATTGTAATGAAAGGAAAACTCGGACTTGATACCGATGCAATGGTATACTATACGATGATTGAAGGTAAGATCGTATATCAGAAATAGAAACCAGATTGATAGATAAAAAAGAGAGATCAGTGAATTTCAAATATTCACTGATCTCTTTTTATTCTAATTAGATGATAGATTCTTACTGTCCATTGCCAGAATCTGAGCCGCCGGTATTGCCGGAATCAGTGCCGCCACCGGTATTACCGGAATCGCCACCGGTATTACCAGAATTGCCACTATTATTACCGGAATCAGTGCCGCCGCCGGTATTGCCGGAATCACCGCCGGTACCACCGGTAGTATCCCCATTAGTGCCGGTAGAGTTACCGGAGGAGTTTCCACCCGTTGTACTATTAGAATCGGATTTGTCATTCGAATTTTTTGTACTGTTTGTGGTAGTTGACTTGCTTGCATGTCCGGAACATGTCTCGGTCGGGACAGTATCCGGATCAAACCATTCGGTCTGTGACGGACAGCCGGAACCGGCAAGTTTACCGGAAATTGTACATACGCTCTTCTGAACGAGAGAACTTGGCATCTCGAAGTCTTTGTAGGTAAGTCCCAAAGCTTCATCGATCCGGTTCATGATCTTAGCCCAGATCTTGAAATGATAGTTCCAGCTTCCTTCAGACATTTCCTGGTTACCATCGTAACCCATCCAGATACCACAGGTATAATACGGTGTAAATCCTTCGAACCAGAAGTCACGGTTGTCGGAGGTTGTACCGGATTTACCGGATGCAGGCATATTATTGAGCTGTGCATCGGTTGCAGTACCCTTTGTGACAACATCCTGCATGGCGTTGGTAAGAAGTGCCGCAGTTGTATCTTTGATCACAGTGTGGCTTTCCGGATTGGAGTTGTCGATCAGGACATTACCATCATGATCCAATACCTTTGTGTACAGGGATGGTTTGTTATATACACCGCCGTTTGCAATGGATGCATAGGCTGCTGTCAGTTCATAGTTGTAAACACCATGGGAAATACCACCAAGAGCAAGAGACTCTACAGCATCGTCTTCGGTAAGTGTGGAAAGACCAAATTTCTCGCAGTATTCAAAACCAAGATTGATACCAATCTTATTCAATGTCTTTACCGCAATGATGTTCATGGACTGTTCGATCGCCTGACGGTATGTTACGGTACCTTTATAGTAATCGCCCCACCAGTTATGAACCTGATGATGTTCCAGGTCGTGCTGATAGTAGTATTCTTCATCAACTTCGGTGGTAGCAAGTGTAAGATCTGCGCTGTCCAATGCCGGAGCGTATACGGCAAGAATCTTGAATGTAGAACCTGCGTTACGGGTAGAACCCTTGTATGCGCGGTTCAGTCCACGGTTGGTTGTCTTTTGTCCACGGCCACCGACAAGAGCTTTGATCTGCCCTGTTTTCTGATCGATGATGGTAAGTGAAGTCTGCGGCTGTGGAGAGAGGTTGACGTACTCATCATAGGTCTCGCCATCCTGGAGAAGACTGTTACGGAATGCGTCAATTCTTTCCTGTGCAGCTTCCTGTGATCCGAAGAGAAGTCCTTCATCATCACCGTACTGATCTGCCCCGAATTGTTTCAGGTGTCCGGCACTGTAGTTATCTACCGAGCCATCAGTATGATAGACTGTGAGGGCATAATCAACACCCCAGTCAATATTGGCCGGATAATTGTTGTCATCATTCAATTCTTCATCACAGATGTTCTGCATCGTAAGATTCTGAGTTGAATAAATGGTGAGACCACCGCTGTACAGTGCGTTCTCTGCCTGTGTCTGGGAATATCCAAGTCCGTCTTCTGAGGTGAGATCTTCGATCAGCTGCTCAGACAGGGCATCAACAAAATAAGAGTTGACGGTGTTGGTCTCTTCGATCCGTGTATTTACGTTCTGAATTCTGGAATATACGTCATCTGCCAGTGCTTCATCATGGGCAGCCTGGTCGATCCAGCCCTGATCGAGCATATTATCCAGAACTTTTTTGCGGCGGGTTGCGTTGTCTTCCGGATTGGTGATCGGATTGTATCTTCCCGGATTCTGTGTGATTGCAGCGATGGTTGCAGATTCGGAAAGGTTAAGTTCATTGACATCCTTATTAAAATATCTCTGTGCGGCTGACTGTACTCCCAGACAGTCCTGACCAAGGTTGATCGTGTTCAGGTAGCTTTCAAGGATTGAATCTTTATCAAGCTGCTTTTCAACCTGAATTGCGAGATACTGTTCCTGGATCTTACGTTCCAGCTTTTCTTCAAAAGTGTTTTCATTTACAAAGTCAGGGAAGACATTGTTCTTGATCAGCTGCTGGGTAATGGTACTGGCTCCTTCAGAGAAGTTGCCACCATGAGTGATACCAACAACAAAAGCACGGATAATACCTTGGATATCAACACCGTTATGCTTGTAAAAACGGGAGTCTTCGATTGCGACGAATGCATGCTGCAGATCCTTCGGGATCTGATCAATCGTCTTATATACACGGTTGGCACCTGCACCGGTGAATTCGGCTATTGTTGTCGTGCCGTCATCTGCAAGTGCGGTGGACGTATAACCCTGTGGTTTGATGCTGTCAGCTGTAATCTCAGGTGCATTATCAATCACATGCCTGATGATAAAGCCACCTCCGATCGCTGCGAGGATACAGCAGACAAAGATACATAATAGAAAACCTTTAAAAAGGCGAACGCCCAGTTTCTTTTTGTGCATATTCTTTTTCGATGTTATGCGTTTTTGTTTTTTAGAAGCTTTTCGCTTTCCATAATTCATGAATGCTTCCTCCTTCATATTGCAATATTATATCAAACTTGATAATTTAAATAAAGGAAAACTTGAAAACTTCAATGTTCCATTTTACAAAATTAAGAAAAATTTCGGAAATATAGGGAAATTGTAACATTTTTGTAATTTTCTTGCATCTGAAGAAATAGATTTGTATACTGGGAATAGTGAAAATATAAGGAAAATGAAGGGAAAAACGCAGACATGCAGGAAGAATATAAAACAGTATACCGGGGAGGAGAAGGGGAAATTGTTGAAAAGAAATCCCGTTTTATCGCAACGGTAAGACCGGTACACTCAGAAGAAGAAGTACTGGCATTTATAGAAGAAGTGAAGAAAAAATACTGGGACGCAAGACATAACTGTTTTGCTTATGTGATCGGTGTAACAAATCCAACTCTGAGATGTAGTGATGACGGGGAGCCTGCAGGTACAGCAGGAAAACCGATGCTGGATGTGCTTACAGGGGAAGGTCTTCACGATACGGCGGTTGTTGTGACCAGGTATTTTGGCGGGACGCTTCTGGGAACAGGTGGTCTGGTGCGGGCTTATCAGGGAGCAGTAAAGGAAGGTCTTCAGGCAAGTACTGTGATCACAAAGCGCCTGGGTTACCGGTATGAGATTGGAACGGATTATACCGGACTTGGGAAGATCCAGTATATCCTCGGACAACGGCAGATCAGTGTGCAGGATACACAGTATACGGATAAAGTGCTGATGAAAGTGATTCTGCCTTATGATCAGGAGCAATGTGTGGTTTCCGAGATTACAGAGGGAACAAATGGACAGGCTGTGATCGAAAAAGGAGACAGCTGCTATTTTGCGGAGGATGGAAAAGAAATCCTGGTTTTTGAGGAATAGAACAGGAAAAAGAACCCCTATACAGAACGGAGAATCCGTTCTGTATAGGGGTTTTAATGTCTTAGTATACAGGAGGAACTGCAGACAGCAGGTTCTCTGTATGAGCTTATTGGTTTACTGGAATTCCGGTTCGATCAGACCGTAGGTTCCATTCTTTCTCTTATATACAACATTGACTTCGTCTGTCTCAGCATTGCTGAATACGTAGAAGTTATGTCCGAGAAGTTCCATCTGAATGCAGGCATCCTCCGGGAACATTGGTTTGATGCCGAAACGTTTGGTACGGACGATCTCAATCTCGTCTGACTCTGCTGCCGAAGTATCGGATTCAATAAATTCCTGACGGAAATCATGTCCGCCCTGCTGTTTTGCAATCAGTTTGGTTTTATACTTTCTGAGCTGACGCTCGATAATTTCTTCTACGAGATCAATGGATACATACATATCGCTGCTTTCCTGCTCGGAACGGATAATGTTTCCTTTTACAGGGATCGTAACTTCGATTTTCTGACGTTCTTTTTCTACACTGAGTGTAACGATAATGTCAGTTTCAGGAGTAAAATACTTTTCCAGTTTTCCTAATTTCTGTTCTACAGCCTGTCTGAGACCAGGTGTGATGTCAATGTTTCTTCCGCTAATGATAAAATTCATACAGCTCAACTCCTTTTTTCTCATATTTCTCATAGTATGTACGGAGATAAGTGCATCTATAAGAGCTTGACCGGCAGGATGTATAGATAGTTTTTATATCCTTCCGGCTATAGCTACATTATACTCTATCATAGGGGAGAGATGCAATGGTAAATGCAAAAAAATTATTAAAATTCTGTAAAGAAAACTGAATTATCAGAAAATTCTGTCAATGTATGGAGCGGATTACTTCGATACGACTGATCTTGCCGTTATGCATTTTGGCAACGCGCAGACCAAAATTATCGAAGAATGTACTTGCACCAACACCAATTTCTGTTTTTTCCTGTTCAAATCTTTTAGTGATCACGTCATATAAGGTTTGTTCATCTTCATACGGAATATGGACGTGCAGGATGCTGTTTACAATCCGTGCTTTTGTAGTAGCACGGAAAATAATTTTCTCAGATTCATCAAATTCAATAAAAAGGAACTTTCTGGTTGCAAATAAAAGTGCGATGGAGATCACACCGATCAGGCTGGATACCGGATTATTATGTGCCATGATCACCTGTCTGGCGATGGCAAATAACAGCACCTCGAACACGGTGGAAGGCTTGTGCTGATAAAGCATACGGATCAGCTCGACACCAATGATCAGATTGAAACAGGTTTCTACCAGGTCTTCGTAATTTGGATAAATATTCAGATCCGGAACATTTGGCATGGACAGGATCAGCTGGACAAGCAGAATGATGATTCCGGCAGCCAGAACGAATGAAATGATAAATTCCAGAAGTACGGTCAGCTTATGGAGTGCTGCGTTTAAGTATTTTTTCATAAAAAATCCCCCTTGTTCGTTGTATACAAAGATTGTAACGGATACAAGGGGGAAGTGTAAAGAAAAATCTATAGTTTTTTTACTGGAAATTGCTTCTCTTACGGAGTTTCGGATCCAGAATCTTTTTACGGATACGCAGGCTCTTCGGTGTGACTTCCAGAAGTTCATCGGTATCGATGAAATCAAGTGCTTCTTCCAGACTGAGGATTCTCGGCGGAGTAAGCTTTAAGGCTTCATCAGCACTTGAAGAACGGGTATTGGTAAGGTGTTTGGTCTTACATACATTCAGTTCGATATCATCTGTCTTCGCATTCTGACCGATTACCATACCGGAGTAAACCTTTTCACCAGGTCCGATGAAGAGTGTTCCACGATCCTGTGCGTTGAACAGACCGTAAGCTACAGCTTCACCTGTCTCGAAGGCGATCAGGGATCCCTGGCTTCTGTACTGGATATCTCCTTTATACGGAGCGTAGCAGTCAAAGGCTGTGTTCATGATACCGTTACCTTTTGTATCGGTCAGGAATTCTCCACGATAACCGATCAGACCTCTTGACGGGATGGAGAATTCAAGACGGGTGTATCCGCCATTAGACATTCCCATGTTGCGGAGTTCGCCTTTTCTCTGGCTTAATTTATCAATAACTGTACCTGTAAATTCATCCGGTACATCAATGTATACGGTTTCCATTGGCTCGAGCTGCTTGCCGTTTTCGTCTTTTTTGTAAAGAACTTCGGCTTTGCTGACTGCGAATTCATAACCTTCACGACGCATGTTTTCAACGAGGACGGAAAGATGAAGCTCTCCACGTCCGGATACCTTGAAGCTGTCTGTGTTGTCTGTCTCTTCAACACGAAGGCTGACGTCTGTATTCAGTTCACGGAACAGACGGTCACGGAGGTGACGGGAAGTGACGAATTTACCCTCCTGTCCTGCAAACGGACTGTCGTTGACAACGAACTGCATTGCGATCGTAGGCTCGGAAATCTTCTGGAATTCGATCGGAACCGGATTTTCCGGCGAACAGATCGTATCACCGATGGAAATATCTGCAATACCGGAGATTGCAACGATAGAACCGATGCCTGCTTCTTTTACTTCTACTTTATTCAGACCGTCAAATTCATATAATTTGCTGATCTTTACTTTTTTCTGTTTGTCCGGATCATGATGGTTTACAACAACTACATCCTGGTTGACAGAAATCGTTCCGTTATCGACTTTTCCAACACCGATACGGCCAACGTATTCATTGTAATCGATGGTGCTGATCAGCATCTGTGTACCTGCATCAGGATCTCCTTCCGGAGCCGGGATGTAATCCAGGATGGTCTCAAACAGAGGAACCATGTCTTTCGGTTCATCGTCGATATTGTAAGTTGCATATCCGTCTCTTGCAGAAGCAAAAAGGAACGGGCAGTCAAGCTGTTCGTCAGATGCGCCCAGATCGATGAGAAGTTCAAGAACTTCATCGATAACTTCATCCGGACGTGCTTCCGGACGGTCGATCTTGTTGATACATACGATAACCGGGAGCTTCAGTGCAAGAGCTTTTTTCAAAACGAATTTGGTCTGTGGCATGGCACCTTCAAAAGCGTCAACCAGAAGAACCACTCCATTGACCATCTTAAGGACACGTTCTACTTCTCCGCCGAAATCGGCATGTCCAGGAGTGTCAATGATATTGATCTTTGTATTTTTATAAACAACTGCAGTGTTTTTGGAAAGAATGGTAATTCCACGTTCACGTTCGATATCGTTGGAATCCATTACTCGTTCGGCTACTTCCTGATTTTCACGGAAAACACCGCTCTGTTTTAAAAGTTCATCTACTAATGTTGTTTTACCATGGTCAACATGGGCGATGATAGCGATATTTCTAATGTCTTCACGTTTTGTCTTCATATTCTCAAAACCCTTCTTATTACCTATTTAAAGTTACAACCCGTATAGTTTATCACATTTTGAAAAATTTACAAGTAGAAAGAAAAAAATTTGACTTTCTGCAAAAAAAGAGTTTACTTTTTGTTCTAAAAACTGGAAAAGCTTCATAGATTAGATAGTGATCAAGAGTAAGAACGCGGTAAAATACGCCTGCGAAGAGGAAGGAGATTTACATTATTATGTCAGATAAGATTATTGAAAATAACCAGGTAACGATCATGGGAAAGGTAGCAACTGAATTTTCGTTCAGCCATGAGGTCTTCGGAGAAGGCTTTTATATGGTAGAGGTAGAAGTGAAAAGACTGAGCAATTCAGAAGACCGTATTCCGCTGATGATCTCAGAGAGGCTGATCGACGTGACACAGGATTATACCGGAGAGTATATTATGGTGCACGGACAGTTCCGCTCTTACAATCGGCATGAAGAGCAGAAAAACCGTCTGGTATTATCCGTATTTGTACGGGAGATTTCCTTTATGGAAGAAGAACCTGACGGGACAAAGACCAACAGTATCTGGCTGGATGGCTATATCTGCAAGGAACCGATCTACCGGAAGACACCGCTTGGAAGGGAGATCGCAGATCTTTTGCTTGCGGTTAACCGCCCATATGGAAAATCTGATTACATTCCATGTATCTGCTGGGGGAGAAATGCAAGATATGCCTCCGGCTTTGAAGTGGGAGAGCATGTACAGCTTCTGGGAAGGATCCAGAGCAGGGAATATGTAAAACGGATTTCAGATACCGAGACAGAAAAGAGGGTTGCCTATGAGGTTTCGGTCAGTAAACTGGAAAAGACTCTGATTGACAGTGCCTGCATTTAATGCTAAACTGAATTTGATCGTTTAGTATCATAAAGCAACATGTCAGGAGGAATATTATGGCTATATTTACAGGATCAGGAGTGGCACTTGTAACGCCGTTTCATGAGGACGAGAGTATAAATTATGACAAACTGGATGAAATGCTGGACTACCATTGTACACATGGGACCGACAGTATTATCATCTGCGGAACAACAGGTGAATCCTCTACTTTATCAGAAGAAGAGCACATGGAATGCATCAAATTTGCAATCGAGCGTGTCAAGGGAAGAATCCCGGTGATCGCAGGTACCGGTTCCAACAGTACCTACACAACGATCCAGATGTCAAAAGAGGCAGTAGAAGACGGTGCAGACGGACTGCTGCTTGTAACACCATATTATAACAAATGTACACAGGACGGACTGATCGCACATTATACCGCTGTTGCAAAAGAAGCAAAAGCACCAATCATCCTTTACAGTGTGGCGAGCCGTACCGGTGTGAATATTGCTCCGGAGACAGTTGCAACTTTACATAAAAATATAGAGAATATTGTTGCGGTAAAAGAAGCATCAGGCAATATTTCCCAGATTTCAAAGATCATGCAGCTGACAGATGGCAAGATCGATCTGTATTCAGGCAATGATGACCAGATCGTACCGCTCCTTTCTGTTGGAGGAAAGGGTGTCATCTCAGTTCTTGCGAACGTGGCTCCGCAGTATACACATGACATCTGTGCAAAGTTCTTTGAAGGAGATGTCAAGGGAAGCTGTAAGATGCAGCTGGATGCGATTCCGCTGATCGAGAAGTTATTCTGTGAAGTGAATCCGATTCCGGTTAAAAAGGCTTTAAATCTGATGGGATGGCAGGCAGGTCCTCTGCGTATGCCTTTGACAGAGATGACAGAAGCACATACAGCACAGCTTGCAAAAGAACTGGAAGCATTTGGAATTAAACTGGCATAATAAAGGGTCAGATTATAGAGAAAAGGGACTGACTGGAGTATCCATCAGTTCCTTTTGTGCTATACAGGAATTTGTGAAAAGATACACAAGAAAATGGAGATAACAAGGAGGAATACAAAATGGTTAAGGCAATTATGCATGGATGTAACGGAAAAATGGGACAGGTGATCTCGGAACTTGTAAAGGAGGATGATGTGATCGAGATCGTGGCAGGTATTGATAAATTCACCGGAATCGAGAATCCGTACCCGGTATTTACAAGCCTTGCAGAGTGTGATGTGCAGGCAGATGTTGTGATTGATTTCTCAAACGCAGCAGCAGTTGATGAGCTCCTGGATGTATGTGTGGAGAAAACTCTTCCGGTTGTTCTTTGCACAACAGGACTTTCTGAGGAACAGCTTGCAAAGGTGAAAGAAGCAGGAGAAAAAGTTGCGGTTCTCCGTTCTGCAAACATGTCACTGGGAGTCAATCTTTTGATGAAGCTTTTAAAGGATGCAGCAAAGGTTCTTGCTCCTGCAGGCTTTGATATTGAAATTGTAGAAAAACATCATAATCAGAAAATTGATGCTCCAAGTGGAACAGCGATCGCACTTGCAGATTCGATTAATGAAGCGATGGCTGACCAGTATGTATACAATTATGACCGCAGCCATGAACGAAAAAAACGTGAGAAAAACGAAATCGGGATCGTTGCAGTACGTGGAGGTACGATCGTTGGACAGCATGACGTCATCTTTGCGGGGGCAGATGAAGTGATCGAATTCCACCACACTGCATATTCAAAAGCAATTTTTGGAAAAGGTGCAGTTGAAGCTGCCAAATTCCTGGCTGGAAAACCGGCAGGAATGTACGATATGAGTGATGTGATCGGACTGTAAGCAGAAAAAGCTTTTATACAAGAGGGAGGAAGTTATGAAAGCATTAGAGGAGAAATATCTGGAAGGGCTGTCGGAATTATTTCCATCAATCGCAGCTGCGTCCACAGAAATTATTAACTTACAGGCAATCGTGAATCTTCCAAAAGGAACGGAACATTTTCTGACGGATATTCACGGAGAATATGAAGCGTTTGCACATGTGCTGAAGAACGGATCGGGTTCGGTAAAGCGCAAGGTCGATGATGTATTTGCAAACACAATGAGCAGCCGGGACAAGCAGACACTGGCAACCTTGATCTACTATCCGCGGGAGAAGATGGAGCGGATCCGGGAAGAAGAACAGAATATGGATGACTGGTACAAGATCATGCTGTACCGTCTGATCGAGGTAGCAAAACGTTCGGCGAGCAAATATACCAGATCGAAGGTCAGAAAAGCACTCCCGAAGGATTTTGCATATGTGATCGAGGAACTGATCACAGAAAAGTCAGGAATGACAGATAAGGAATCATATTATAATTCGATCATCAGTACAATTATCCAGATCGGAAGAGCGGAGGAATTTATTGTAGCCTTGTGTGAACTGATCCAGCGTCTGGTTGTGGATCACCTGCATATTGTCGGTGATATTTACGACAGAGGTCCGGGACCGCATCTGATTATGGATAAGCTGATGGAGTATCATTCGGTGGACATCCAGTGGGGGAATCATGATATCCTGTGGATGGGAGCGGCAGCGGGGCAGAAATGCTGTATTGCGAATGTAATCCGTATCTGTGCCCGCTATGGGAATCTGGATATTCTGGAGGATGGATATGGGATCAATCTGCTTCCGCTTGCAACTTTCGCATGGAAACAGTATGCAAAAGATCCCTGTGAATGCTTTTTATTAAAAGGGCAGGACAATTGCAAACCACAGGAGCTGGAACTGAATATGAAAATGCACAAGGCAATTTCTGTTATCCAGTTCAAAGTAGAAGGACAGGCAGCAGAACTTTATCCGGAATTTGGTTTCCAGAGAAGAAACTTTCTGGATAAGATCAACTACGAGGAAGGGACTATAACGATAGGAGGAAAAATCTATCAGCTTCTGGATGATTATTTTCCGACCATAGATCCGAAGAATCCATATCAGCTTTCAGCTGAAGAAGAAGAGATCATGAACCGCCTGGTGAAAGCGTTCCAGAGCTGTGAAAAATTGCAGAGGCATATGCGTTTTCTTTTGAACAAAGGAAGTCTTTACAAGATTTATAATTCCAATTTGCTGTATCACGGCTGTGTTCCACTGAATGATGACGGATCACTCAGAAAGGTAAAGATATACGGTAAAAGCTATCAGGGAAGGACACTTTATGATGTGATGGAGTCCTATGTGAGAAAAGGATTTTTTGCGGTAGATCCGGATGAAAAGAAAAAAGGGCGTGACCTGATGTGGTATATCTGGCAGGGTGCGAATTCTCCTCTTTTCGGCAAAGATAAAATGGCGACCTTTGAGCGTTATTTCCTTGCAGAAAAGGAGCTGTGGAAAGAGAAAAAGAATGCGTATTATCTTCTTCTTGAAGATGAAAATGTGATGAACGGAATTCTGGATGAATTTGGCCTGGACAGAGAAATTTCCCATATCATCAACGGACATGTTCCGGTGAAAACGAAAAATGGAGAGAATCCGGTCAAATGTGGTGGAAAAGTGCTTGTTATTGATGGCGGATTTTCAAAAGCGTACCAGAAAGAAACCGGAATTGCAGGATACACGCTGATCTATAATTCCTATGGACTGATCCTTGCGGCGCATGATCCGTTTGAATCGACGGAGGCCGCCATTGAAAAAGAAAGAGATATCCATTCGGACAGTGTGATCGTAAAACGGACACTCGAACGCAAGACGGTAGGAGATACTGATGTTGGAAAAGTACTGAAGGAACGGATCGCGGATCTGGAGGCATTGCTGGACGCTTACAGAAGTGGTCAGATCATCGAAAAAATGTAACTGTTCAGAGCCAAGCAAAATTTCATAAAACAGGTGTAAAATGCGTAGCATTTTGGAGGTTGGCTCTGAACAGTTACGAAAAAAATTAAAAATAAGTATAAAAATCCTTTTTCTGCGGATAGTAATAGTACAAGTATTTTACAGAAAAAGGAGAATTACAACATGCAATATCTAAGAAGAATGGTTCTGGTTTTTACCTGTGTGATGCTGATGGGAGGAATTACGGCGTGTGGAAATGGTGATAACGCTGCAAATCCGGATACGAATACCGGTGGGACGAATCAGAATGGAACGGTAAATGATGTCACAAACGATATCGGAGATGGCGTTGAGGATGCAGTAGATGATGTGAAAGACGGAGTCGATGATATGACCAGAAACAGGACAGAGGACCGGAATGTAAATGATAATCATACAATAGATGGTCAGGAATAGGGAAAAGGCAAGACTTTGCGGAAAAGTCTTGCCTTTTTACAGACAAAAGGTAGTAAAATGTCCGTGGGTGTGATACAATATGACGGTATGCAAAGACGAGATCAACAGAAAAAGCGGAGGACTTCATGAAATTTCGACCATGTATAGATATTCATAACGGTGCAGTCAAGCAGATTGTGGGTGGTAGCCTGAAAGATGCGGGAAATGCAGCGGTAGAAAATTACATATCCAGACAGGATGCAGATTATTATGCGACAATGTATAAGAAAGATGGACTTACCGGAGGACACATTATTTTGCTGAATCCGCCGGCATCGGAATACTATGATGCGACAAAGGCACAGGCACTGAAAGCACTACATGCCTATCCGGGCGGAATGCAGATCGGCGGAGGAATTACTGCAGAAAATGCTGCAGAGTATCTGGAGGAAGGGGCAAGTCATGTGATCGTTACATCCTATGTATTTCAGAATGGACAGGTGCGGTATGACCGGCTGGACCGGCTGAAAAAGGCAGTAGGGAAAGAGCATCTGGTACTGGATCTCAGCTGCCGGAGGCGCGAGAACAGTTATTATATTGTAACCAACAGATGGCAGACATTTACTGAGCTCAGACTGATACCGGAGGTCCTGGAAGAGCTGTCCGGATGGTGTGATGAATTTCTGGTTCACGGGGTTGATGTAGAAGGAAAAGCATCTGGTACAGAGGAGGATCTGGTCAGGATGCTTGCGGCGTGGGACGGACTTCCGATCACCTATGCCGGTGGAATTGGAAGCATGGAGGATCTGCGGGAGTTTGCATGGATCAGCGGGGAAAAGCTGGACTATACGATCGGCAGTGCACTGGATCTTTTTGGCGGTAAGATTCCGTATGCCGAGCTGACAGAACCGGTGAAATAAACTGATTGAAGAATAAAAGAAATGGTGCTACAATGGATACTGTCTATCTATAGCGGAAAAAAGCAAAACACTTCAGACAGAAGTGATAAGCAAGGAATATAAGGAGCTTAATAAAATGGGAATTATTGAAAAGATATTTGGAACGCACAGCGAACATGAATTGAAGCGAATCTACCCGATCGTGGATCATATTGATGCGCTGGAGCCGGAGATG
Source organism: Coprococcus sp. AM97-35 (assembly GCF_027697525.1). NCBI lineage: Bacteria > Bacillati > Bacillota > Clostridia > Lachnospirales > Lachnospiraceae > Coprococcus > Coprococcus sp. AM97-35. Next base: position 33,330 of record NZ_JAQESL010000002.1, read on the forward strand.
CAGAAGCTCTCCGATGAGGAATTGAAAGAAAAGACGAAAGAATTCAAGGAGAGGCTTGCAAAAGGAGAGACACTGGACGATCTTCTTCCGGAAGCGTTTGCTGTTGTAAGAGAGGCAGCTGTCCGTGTACTTGGAATGCGCCACTACCGTGTACAGATGATCGGTGGTATCATCCTGCATCAGGGCCGTATTGCCGAGATGAAGACCGGTGAAGGTAAAACACTTGTATCTACACTGCCGGCATACTTAAATGCACTGACCGGAGAAGGGGTGCATATTGTAACAGTCAACGACTATCTGGCAAAGCGTGATGCTGAGTGGATGGGAAAGGTTCATGAATTCCTGGGACTGACTGTTGGAGTTGTTCTGAACCAGATGGATAATGATGAACGACGTGCAGCGTATAATTGCGATATCACTTATGTGACGAATAATGAACTTGGTTTCGATTACCTCCGTGATAACATGGTTATCTATAAAGAACAGCTGGTACAGCGCGGTATGAAATATGCACTTATCGATGAGGTTGACTCAGTTCTGATCGATGAAGCGAGAACACCGCTTATCATTTCCGGACAGAGCGGAAAGTCAACCAGACTTTACGAAGCATGTGATGTTCTGGCAAGACAGCTGGAGAGAGGTGAAGCAAGCGGGGAATTCTCTAAGATGAATGCCATTATGGGAGAAGAGATCGAAGAGACCGGAGACTTCATTGTCAATGAAAAAGAAAAGAATATCAACCTGACCGAAGAGGGTGTGAAGAAGGTTGAGAAGTTCTTCCATATTGAGAACCTTGCTGACCCGGAGAACCTGGAGATCCAGCACAACATCATTCTGGCACTGCGTGCACATAATCTGATGTTCCGTGACCAGGATTATGTAGTAAAAGATGATGAGGTCCTGATCGTTGATGAATTTACCGGACGTATCATGCCGGGACGCCGTTATTCTGACGGACTTCATCAGGCAATCGAAGCAAAAGAGCATGTAAAGGTCAAGAGAGAAAGCAAGACTCTGGCTACCATTACATTCCAGAATTTGTTTAATAAATATGAGAAGAAATCCGGTATGACAGGTACAGCCCTCACAGAGGAACAGGAGTTCCGTGATATTTACGGAATGGACGTTATTGAGATTCCGACGAATGTTCCGGTACAGAGAATTGACCTAGAGGATGCCGTTTACAAATCAAAGAAAGAGAAATTTAACGCAGTTATTGATGCAATCTGTGAAGCGCATGAAAAAGAACAGCCGGTTCTGGTTGGTACGATCACGATCGAAACTTCCGAGCTCCTCAGTAAGATGCTCAGTAAACGCGGCGTAAAACATAATGTACTGAATGCCAAGTTCCATGAATTGGAGGCTGAGATCGTTGCACAGGCAGGACAGCATGGGGCTGTTACGATCGCAACCAACATGGCAGGCCGTGGTACGGATATCAAGCTTGATGAAGAATCAAGAGCAGCCGGCGGACTGAAGATCATCGGTACAGAACGTCATGAGTCCCGTCGTATTGACAACCAGTTGCGTGGACGTGCCGGACGTCAGGGCGATCCGGGAGAATCCAGATTCTATATTTCTCTGGAGGATGACCTGATGCGTCTGTTCGGTTCCGAGAGACTGATGGATGTATTTACCAAGCTTGGAGTAGAAGAAGGAGAACAGATCGAGCACAAGATGCTTTCAAGTGCGATTGAGAAGGCTCAGAAGAAGATTGAGAGCAATAACTTTGGTATTCGTAAGAACCTGCTTGAATATGACCAGGTAATGAACGAACAGAGAGAGATCATCTACGATGAAAGACGCAGAGTCCTTGACGGTGAGAATATGAGAGATTCTATCTTCCATATGATCACAGACTTTGTGGAAAATACTGTCGATGCCAATCTTTCTGAGGAACAGGATTTTGAAGAATGGGATCTTGGAGCAATGAACCGTGACCTTCTGGATGTGATTCCAACGCTTCCGCCGGTTACGGAGGAGGATGCAAAGGATAAAGAGCCAAAAGAGATCAAGCATCTCCTGAAAGAACGTGCTGCAAAAGCATACGAAGAAAAAGAAGCACAGTTCCCGGAAGCAGAGCATCTGCGTGAGGTGGAGCGTGTGTTCCTTCTGCGTGTGATCGATGCAAAATGGATGGATCACATTGATGATATGGATCAGTTACGTCAGGGAATCGGTCTGCAGGCTTACGGACAGAGAGATCCTTTGGTTGAATACAAGATGATCGGATATGATATGTTCGGTGAAATGACACGTGCAATCGAAGTGGATACAGTCAGACTTCTCTTCCATGTCAATGTAGAACAGAAGGTTGAAAGAGAACAGGTTGCAAAGGTAACCGGTACCAATAAAGATGACAGCGTTGCGAAGGGACCAAAGGTACGTGCCGAGAAAAAGATATATCCAAATGATCCATGCCCGTGTGGAAGCGGCAAGAAATACAAACAGTGCTGTGGAAGAAAATAAATACGACTGTTTGGATTTTTATATAATTTTATGAGATTTGAGGTGATACAGTGGTTGAATTAGACGGATTTAAGCAGACATTAAATGCGTATGAAGAACCCCTGAAGGAAATGAGGGATTCACTTTGACCTGGCAGGCAAAGAAAAACGGATTGAAGAGCTGGAAAGAAAGATAGAAGAACCGGGGTTCTGGGACAAGACAGAGCTTTCGCAGAGGATCATGAAAGAACTCCGGAAAATGCAGGACTGTGTGAAGGAGGTCCGGGATCTGGAAAGTTCATATGAAGATATCAATGCACTGATCGAACTTACGGAAGAGGAAGAAGACCGGGAGATGATCAAAGAGATCCAGCGTGAGATCGCTAAATTTGAAAAAGAATTTGAAGATCTCAGGATCCGGACGCTTCTTTCGGGAGAATATGATTCCTGCAATGCAATCGTGACACTGCATGCAGGAGCCGGAGGAACAGACAGCTGTGACTGGGCAAATATGCTGTATCGTATGTATACAAGATATGCACAGTCAAAAGGATTTCAGATAACCGTGCTGGACTATCAGGACGGAGATATTACCGGACTGAAAGGAATCACGTTTGAAGTAACGGGAGATAATGCATATGGCTATTTTCAGTCAGAAAAGGGAGTGCACCGTCTGGTGCGTATTTCTCCGTTCAATTCAGCAGGCAAGAGGCAGACATCTTTTGCATCCTGTGATGTGATACCGGATATTGAAGATGATATTGACATTGAGCTGAATGACGACGACCTGCGGATCGATACCTACCGTTCGAGCGGAGCAGGAGGACAGCATATCAACAAGACTTCGTCTGCGGTGCGGATCACGCATCTTCCGACAGGAATCGTAGTGCAGTGCCAGAATGAACGTTCGCAGCTTTTTAATAAGGACAAAGCGATGCAGATGTTGAAAGCCAAGCTGTATCTTTTGAAAAAGCAGGAGCAGGAAGAAAAGGTATCCGGTATCCGGGGGGAAGTTCAGGATATCAATTTTGGAAGCCAGATCCGATCCTATATTTTACATCCTTACAATCTGGTCAAGGATCACCGTACCGGTGAAGAGACCGGAAATGTAAGTGCAGTTCTGGATGGGGAGCTGGATCCATTTATCAATGCTTATCTGAAACAGAGGAGTAACAATGGATAATACAAAGTACTATGTGGTAAAGAAAAAAGCAGTGCCGGAGGTGCTCATAAAGGTTGTCGAGACAAAGAGACTGCTCGCAACCAGACGTGGAATGACTATTCAGGAAGCGACAGAAGAGATCGGTATCAGCAGAAGTTCTTTCTATAAATATAAGGATGATATTTTCCCATTTCACGAAAATGAAAAAGGAAGGACTGTTACGATGGTTATTCAGCTTGATGATACACCGGGGGTTATGGCAGAGCTTTTAAACGCGGTGGCAAGGTATCAGGCGAATATCCTGACTATTCACCAGAGTATTCCGATCAACGGGGTGGCAACACTGACACTCAGTGTGGAGGTGTTGCAGACAACGAAGAATCTGTCGGAGATGGTGGAAGAGATTGAACAGCATTCAGGTGTGCATTATTTGAAAATCGTAGGCAGGGAGTAGACAAAAAGATGAAGATTGCAGTATTGGGTTATGGTACCGTAGGTTCTGGTGTGGTAGAAGTTCTGGATGTAAATCAGAAGCTGATCGCGTCACGGGCAAAAGAAAAAATTGAAGTAAAATATGTGTTGGATCTGAGAAATTTCCCGGGAGATAAGATCCAGGAAAAGATTGTTCATGATTATGAGATTATCCTGAATGATCCGGAGATTGGAATTGTAGTAGAAGTGATGGGCGGTGTGGAACCGGCGAATACCTTTGTCAGAAAAGCACTGGAAGCAGGAAAAAGTGTTGTGACATCCAATAAGGCGTTGGTTGCCAAGCATGGATCCGCACTTCTTAAAACAGCACGGGAAAAGAATGTGAATTTCCTTTTTGAAGCAAGTGTGGGAGGGGGGATTCCAATCCTCCGGGCACTTGGATCATCCCTGACAGGTGATGAGATCGAAGAAATCGCAGGAATCCTGAACGGAACAACCAATTACATGATGACCAGGATGTTCTACGAGGGAGCGAACTATGAAGAGGTTCTCCGTGAAGCACAGAAGAATGGATTTGCAGAGGCAGATCCGACTGCTGATGTGGAAGGACAGGATGCATGCCGGAAGATCGCGATCCTTGCATCGATCATCTCAGGAAAATATGTGGATTTTGAAGAAATTTATACCGAAGGTATTACAAAGATCACAACAGAAGATATGCAGTATGCAAAGGCTCTGGGAATGAATATCAAACTTCTTGCTGAGTGTAAGCATGTGGACGGAACTCTTTATGCGGGAGTTGCACCGGTGCTTCTTCATGCAGAACATCCGCTTTACAGTGTGAATGGTGTATTTAATGCCGTATTTGTAAAGGGGAATATGCTGGGAGATGCGATGTTCTACGGAAGTGGGGCAGGAAAGCTTCCGACTGCAAGTGCGGTTGTGGCTGACATTGTGGCAGTTGTACAGAATCAGGGCAGAGATATCATGAATTTCTGGAGCGAAGAAAAGCTTACATTGGAAGACAGAAGCAAGACCAGCAAGAAGTTCCTGGTGCGAATCCGTGGAAATGAGGATGCGCTCAAAGAACGAATCGGCAATGATTTTGGTGAAGTAAGATTTGTAGAGGCAGGAGTCAATGGAGAATTCGGTTTTGTCACACCGGTGATGACCGAGGGAGAATATGAGGAAAAAGCAAAAGCTTATCCGGAAATTCTGCATATGATAAGAGTAGAAGAAGAAGTATAAAAATGCAGGAACTGTAGGAGGAAATTATGCTGGTAGTTAAGAAATTTGGCGGCAGTTCGGTTGCAGATAAAGAGAGGATCTTTAATGTGGCAAGACGCTGCGCAGAAGAGTATCAGATGGGGAATGATGTGATCGTTGTTCTCTCTGCAATGGGAGATACAACAGATGAACTGCTTGAGAAGGCAGCCGAGATCAATCCGTATCCATCAAAACGAGAACTTGATATGCTCCTTACCACGGGAGAGCAGGTATCTGTGGCACTGATGGCAATGGCACTTCAGTTTTTGAATGTTCCGGCAATCTCGCTGAATGCATTCCAGGTAAAGATGCATTCTACGGCGCGGAACGGAAATGCAAGATTTAAAAGAGTGGATACAGACCGTATCACCCACGAACTGGAGAACCGTAAGATCGTGATCGTAACCGGATTCCAGGGAGTCAACCATTATGGAGACTATACCACACTTGGAAGAGGTGGATCCGATACGACAGCTGTGGCACTTGCGGCTGCAATGCATGCAGACAAATGCGAGATTTATACAGACGTAGACGGTGTTTACACTGCAGACCCGAGAGTGGTACCGAATGCACGCAAAATCGAAGAGATCACCTACGATGAGATGCTGGAGCTTGCAACATCAGGGGCAAAGGTTTTACATAATCGTTCTGTAGAGATGGCGAAAAAATACGGGGTTGAGCTGGTTGTACGTTCCAGCCTGAACACAGAAGAAGGAACCCTGGTCAAGGAGGTAGCAAAGGTGGAAAAAATGTTAATTACCGGCGTTGCGGCAGATAAAAATACAGCGAGAATTTCAGTAATGGGTGTAGAAGACAAACCAGGTACTGCGTTTAAGATTTTCAATACACTTGCAAAGCATAATATTAACGTAGATATTATTCTTCAGTCAGTTGGACGTGACGGAACAAAAGACATTACGTTTACTGTATCACAGGATGATCTTAAAGAGGCAATGGAAGTTCTGGAAGCCAGAAAAGAAGTCCTTACGATCAAAGAGATGAATTATAACGAAAAAGTTGCAAAGGTATCGATCGTAGGAGCCGGAATGCTCAGCAATCCGGGCGTTGCTGCGACCATGTTTGAATCACTTAGCAATTCCAATATCAATATCAATATGATTTCTACATCAGAGATCCGTATCACGGTTCTGATCGATGAAAAAGATGCAGACCGTGCACTGGTTGCAATCCATGACGGATTTGGTCTGGAAGACTAATAAAAAGAATGTGGTCGCAAATGTACCGGATGGAGCATTTGCGGAAGAAAAAAGGATTGGGAAATTTCTCAATCCTTTTTCTGACTCAGTGTACTGTTATGATATTTGCTGGAAAAGGTGACATCCTCACCAAACCAATCCGGCGGGGTAAAGGAATTTGCCTCTTCTTCGGAAGAGAATTCGACTTCGGCAAGGAGAAGTGGGGCGAGATCACCGGCGAAGACATCAAGCTCGATCGTGAGATGATCTCCGTAAGGGATGCAATAGCGTTCTTTTGTGATAATGCGCCCGTCTGCCTTTTCGCGCAGATGGCAGTAGGCTTCCTCGGTAAGAGGAAGATTATGTTCTTCACGAATCATCAGACCTTTGGATTTGTAGGTCAGGATGTAGTCATCAGCATCCCTGCGGACACGGACAACCGGTTCGGTGCATAGATAAGCCTGCTCAAGTGTGCGGTGCGGATAAGCTTCAAGGTGATCCGGAAGCTTATGAATCAGATATTTGCGTTCTATTTCCATGGGAAAGCCCTCCTTATATATTCATTAACAGTATAGCGGAGTTTTTCGGGGGAGACAAGGCAGAAAGTTGCCATTTTTGCAGGCTTCTGTTACAATGGGGAACATCAGGAAAAAGAAAGGATGGACAAGATTATGAGTGAAGTATGTGTATTTCTTGCAGATGGATTTGAAGAAATTGAAGGTCTTACGGTCGTTGATCTTTTAAGAAGAGCCGGGATCGAGACCAGAACCGTTTCCATCATGGGACAGGAAGAGATCCAGGGGGCACACGGAATTATAGTAAAAGCAGACAGCTTGTTTGAAAATACAGATTTTTCAGAGGTGAAGATGCTGGTGCTTCCGGGGGGGATGCCGGGAACAATCCATTTAAAAGAACACAAAGGTCTTGAAAAGCTGATCTTAAAACATAATGAAGAAAAAAAATATCTGGCTGCAATCTGTGCGGCACCGACCGTATTTGGCGGAATGGGAATCCTGAAAGGAAAGAAGGCAATCTGCTATCCGGGAATGGAAGAAGGACTTACCGGAGCGGAAGTTACCTGTCAGCCGGCAGTGACAGATGGACATATCACAACCAGCCGGGGACTTGGAACCGCGATCGATTTTGCACTTGCACTGATCAGCGAGCTGCGGGATAAAGAAAGCGCAGATACCATTTCAAAGCAGGTAGTCTATGAACGGTAGTTTCTGGAAAAAGAGAAAAGCAGGCAGTGTGTTTCTGGCAGTGTTGCTTTTGACTACACTGCTTGCCGGATGTGGGATCAATGAAGGAAAGGTGGAAAAATATGTGCAGGCGAACCTGGATCTGACTTTTCAGGGACAAACCCAGGAAGCAAAGGAAATCCTCGGAGCATCAGACAGTGATCTGAAAAAGGTCTATGAGAACGGGATCAATGCTTTTGTCCAGGACTGTCTGCTAAATGGTGTGGAGACGGAAAATGACTTTTCTGAGACATATGGTGTATTGATCAAAGAGATCTTTAGTTCCGCCCGTTATCAGGTAAGTGGTGTGAAAAAGACGGGGAGTAAGACCTGTGAGGTGACGGTAAAGTACCAGCCGGTGGATGTATTTACCCGTTTCATGCCGAAGCTGAAGGAAGAGTCCGAGAAGATCCAGGCAGACAAAGATGCAGGAAAGTACAGCGGAACAGATGAAGAAATCAAAGAGGCAATGGTGTTGGATTACATGACCGGTGCATACAGCCTTTTAAGAAGTTCTTATCTTGATATGCAGTATGGAGAGAAGCAGGAATATACCTTTACCGTGACGCAAAAAGGGCGGAATACCTGGTCGATCGGTGATGAGGAATTAAATGGCTTTATAGAACGAATTTTAGAGCTTGATAAACTGTAGAAGTTGTGCTATACTTGTAAAATGATTGTAATGTAGATAAGTCTGTCGACTTTTTGCATATGTAAATTTAGGAGGAAATGGTAATGAGTTTACAAGTTGAACAGTTAGAACACAATATGGCGAAACTCACAATCGAAGTTTCAGCAGAAGAATTAGAAGGAGCACTTCAGAAAGCATACCAGAAACAGAAAAGCAGAATTAATGTTCCTGGATTCCGTAAAGGAAAAGTTCCGCGCCAGCTTATCGAAAAGATGTACGGACCGGAAATCTTCTATGATGATGCAGCAAACGCTCTGATTCCGGAAGCATATTCAAAAGCATACGATGAAAGCGGACTTGAGATCGTATCTCAGCCGAAGATCGATGTAACACAGATCGAAAAAGGAAAACCGTTCATCTTCACAGCTGAAGTAGCTACAAAGCCGGAAGTAGAACTTGGCGAATACAAAGGAATCGAAGTTCCGAAATATTCTAACCGCGTAACACAGAAAGAAATCGACGCTAAGCTTGAGGAAGAACAGCTTAAGAACGCAAGAACAATCACAGTAGAAGGACGTCCGGTACAGGATAAAGACGAAGTTGTCCTTGATTTTGAAGGATTTGTAGACGGAGAAGCTTTTGAAGGTGGAAAAGGAGAAAACTATCCGCTGACAATCGGTTCAGGATCTTTCATTCCAGGATTTGAAGAACAGCTGATCGGTGCAGAACCAGAAAAAGAAGTTGAAGTTAAGGTTACATTCCCGGAAGATTACCATGCAGAAGACCTCAAAGGAAAAGAAGCTGTATTCAAATGCACAGTTCATGAGATCAAAGCAAAAGAACTTCCGGAGCTTGATGATGAATTTGCTTCAGAAGTATCAGAATTCGATACTCTTGATGAATTAAAAGCTGATATCAAAGCTAAGATCAAAGAGCAGAAAGTAAACGATGGCAAGAGAGCACAGGAAGATGCAGCTGTAGATGCGATCATCGAATCAGCTAAGATGGATCTTCCGGAAGCTATGGTTGATACACAGGCAAGACAGATGCTTGATGAATTCGCTCAGAGAATGCAGCAGCAGGGACTGACTCTTGACCAGTACATGCAGTTCACAGGCATGACAGCTGACAAGATGATGGATGAACTTCGTCCGCAGGCTGAGAAGAGAATCAAGACAAGACTTGTTCTTGAAGCAATTGCAAAAGCAGAAAACATCGAAATCACAGATGAAAAATTAGACGAAGAGATCGCTAAGATGGCAGAAGCTTACCAGATGGAAGCTGACAAGCTTAAGAGCTTTATGGGCGACAAAGAAAAAGAACAGATGAAGCAGGATATGGCAGTTCAGGAAGCAATTACATTTGTAGTTGACAATGCCGTAGAAAAATAAGTATCTGTTTCATACTTTAATATAGCAGGAGGAGTGTTACATGAGTAGTTTAGTACCTTATGTCGTTGAACAGACAAGCCGTGGAGAACGCTCTTACGACATTTATTCAAGACTTTTAAAAGACAGAATCATTTTCCTGGATACTGAAGTGAATGATGCATCAGCGAGCCTGATCGTAGCGCAGCTGCTGTTTTTGGAAGCAGAAGATCCGGAAAAGGATATCCAGTTTTATATTAACAGTCCTGGCGGATCGATTTCAGCGGGTATGTCGATCTACGACACTATGAATTACATCAAATGTGACGTCTCTACGATGTGTATGGGAATGGCTGCAAGTATGGGTGCTTTCCTTCTCGCAGGCGGAGCAAAGGGAAAGAGATATGCCCTTCCGAATGCAGAGATCATGATTCACCAGCCTTCAGGCGGTGCACAGGGTCAGGCAACCGAGATTGAGATCAATGCACAGCATATTCTGAAGATCAGAGAAAGAATGAACAGATTGATGGCTGCAAATACAGGTCAGAGTTATGAGACAATTTGTGCAGATACGGAAAGAGATAACTGGAAGACTGCCGAAGAAGCTTTGGCATATGGATTGATTGATAAGGTTATTACAAGCCGTTAACGGGAAAAGGGAATGTCCTTATTGGGACATTCCCTTTACGTGTAAAAAAGTGCGAGGTAAGAATATGGCAGGAAAATATGAAGAAATCGTAAGATGTTCTTTTTGCAATAAACCACAGAGTCAGGTACGCAAGATGATCGCCGGACCAAATGGGGTGTTTATCTGTGACCAGTGTGTGGATGTATGTACTGAGATCATTGAAGATGAACTTGGTTATGAAGAAGAAAATGCATATGATGATATCAATCTTCTGAAACCGGAAGAAATCAAGGCATTTCTGGATGATTATGTGATCGGACAGGACGAAGCAAAGAAAGTACTTTCTGTTGCGGTATATAATCACTATAAGCGTATTATGGCAGAAAAAGATCTGGGCGTGGAGCTTCAGAAGAGTAATATCCTGATGGTAGGACCGACAGGATGCGGTAAGACTTTTCTGGCACAGTCTCTCGCAAAAATTCTGAATGTACCGTTTGCAATTGCAGATGCAACTGCGCTTACAGAAGCGGGATATGTCGGAGAAGATGTAGAGAATATTCTTCTTAAGATCATTCAGGCAGCAGATGGTGATATTGAACGTGCAGAGCACGGAATCATTTATATCGATGAGATTGACAAAATCACAAGAAAATCTGAGAATCCGTCGATTACCCGTGATGTATCAGGAGAAGGTGTTCAGCAGGCACTTCTGAAGATCCTGGAAGGTACAATCGCAAATGTACCGCCACAGGGTGGACGTAAGCATCCGCAGCAGGAGATGATCCAGATCGATACCACCAATATTTTATTTATCTGCGGTGGAGCGTTTGAGGGAATAGATAAGATCATAGAGAACAGAATAGATAAGAAATCCATTGGATTTGAGGCACAGATCGCGCAGCGGCATGAGGAAGATATCGACCGGCTTCTGCAGCAGATCCTTCCACAGGATCTTGTGAAGTTCGGACTGATCCCGGAACTTGTAGGACGTGTGCCGGTAACTGTATCCCTGGAACTTCTGGATAAGGAAGATCTGATCCGTATTCTGACGGAACCAAAGAATGCGATTGTAAAACAGTACCAGAAGCTTCTGGAGCTGGATGATGTGGAACTGGAATTCGACAAAGAGGCGCTGGAGGCGATTGCTGAGACTTCCCTGAAGCGTAAGACAGGAGCCAGAGGACTCCGTGCGATCATGGAAAATGTAATGATGGATATCATGTATAAAGCACCGTCTGATGAGAATCTGAAATACTGTCTTGTGACAAAAGAGGCAGTACTTGGGGAGAAAGCACCGAGTACAGAAAAGATCGAAGCAAGACCGGAAAGTGCATAAGAAAATCAGACGTATGGAAATGGGTGCTGACGGTTAAGGCCAGAAGCATCCATTTTTATTTAACAGGAGAAAAAACTATATGAACAGAACAGAAAGTCTGCCAATGGTTGCCCTGCGGGGAATGACAATTCTGCCGGAGATGGTGGCACATTTTGACATCAGCCGGGAACGCTCGATTGAAGCGGTTCAGGAAGCGATGGCAAGCGACCAGAAGATTTTTTTGCTGACACAGAAAGATGTGGAAGTGGAAAATCCGGGAGAAGCAGATCTCTACCGTGTGGGAACAGTTGCGACAGTAAAACAGATCATCAAACTGCCAAAGCAGATTCTGCGGGTGCTTATATCTGCAGAAGAGCGGGCGGTTTTAAATACAATAGAATTTGCAGATCCGTATCTTCGGGCAAATATTACGATCCCGGAAGAGAGTGATCCGGATATTGCAGGCGAGATCAACCGGGAAGCGATGATGCGGGGACTTCGGGATCTGTATCTGGATTATGCGGCGAGAATGCCGAAGATCACAAAAGATATGGTAAACCAGATCAAAGAGATCACGGAATTGAAAAAGATGGTGAATCAGGTGGCAGCGAATATGCCTCTGGATTACCGGGAATTGCAGGAAATCCTGGAAGAACTTGATTTTGACAGACGTTATGAGCTTATTTCCTTTAAGTTGGTCAATGAGATGCAGATCATGAACATCCGCGATGAGATCCAGATGAAGGTGAAAGAGCGTGTGGATAAGCATCAGAGAGAATATATCCTGCGCGAACAGTTGAAGCTGATCCGAGAAGAGCTTGGTGAGGATACTACAATTTCCGATGCGGAGGAATTTGCACAGAAGGCAGAAGCGCTGGATGCACCGGATGAGGTAAAAGAAAAGCTGAAAAAAGAGATCAGCAGATTTAAAAATTCCATGCAGAGTCCGGCAGAAGCGGGTGTGATCCGTACATATATTGAAACCATGCTGGAAATGCCATGGAATAAGCGGGCTGAGGATTTTACAGACATTGCATATGCGAAAGAGCTTCTGGAAGCAGAACATTACGGACTGGAAGAGGTTAAAGAACGTGTGCTGGAGTTTCTGGCAGTACGTGCTCTTACGAAAAAGGGTGACAGCCCGATCCTGTGTCTGGTAGGTCCTCCGGGAACTGGAAAGACATCCATTGCAAGATCACTTGCAAAAGCACTGAAAAAACCGTATGTGAGAATTTCTCTTGGCGGTGTCCGTGATGAGGCTGAAATCCGTGGACACAGAAAAACTTATGTTGGTGCAATGCCGGGACGGATCGCAAACGGTATTAAGAGCGCCGGGGTAAAGAACCCACTGCTCCTTCTGGATGAGATTGATAAAGTCAGCACAGACTATAAGGGAGATACTTTTTCTGCGCTTCTGGAGGTGTTGGACAGTGAACAGAACAATCGTTTCCGTGATCATTATCTGGAAGTTCCGGTCGATCTGTCTGAGGTGACATTTGTAACGACGGCTAACTCGCTGCAGACAATCCCCCGACCACTTCTTGACCGTATGGAAGTAATTGAGGTCAGCAGTTATACGGAGAATGAAAAGCTGCATATTGCGACAGAACATCTGATTCCAAAGCAGTTGGAAAGACATGGACTAACAAAAGAACAGCTTACGATCAGTAAGGGCGTGATCTGGAAAATTGCGCAGAACTACACCAAGGAAGCCGGTGTGCGTCAGATGGAGCGTGAAATCGGTAATATCTGCAGGAAGGCTGCCAGAGAGATCTATGAACATGATAAAAAGAGAGTTCAGGTAACAGAGCGGAATATTGAAAAGTATCTTGGAAAAGAAAAGTACACCTATCAGATGGCAAATGCCGAGGATGAGGTGGGAATCGTCCGTGGTCTGGCATGGACCAGTGTAGGAGGAGATACCCTGCAGATTGAAGTGAATGTAATGCCAGGAAAGGGTGAGATTATTCTGACGGGACAGCTTGGCGATGTGATGAAAGAATCTGCGCAGGCAGGAATCAGTTATATCCGGTCAATCAGCAGTAAATATAAGGTTGCTGAAGATTTCTTTGAAAAACATGATATCCATATCCATATTCCGGAAGGGGCAGTTCCGAAAGATGGACCTTCAGCCGGTATTACGATGGCGACTGCGATGCTCTCTGCAATTACAGACAAGAAAGTGCGTGCCGATCTTGCCATGACGGGTGAGATTACGCTGCGGGGAAGAGTACTTCCGATCGGAGGACTGAAAGAGAAGCTCCTGGCGGCAAAGAATGCCGGAATCAGGACGGTACTTGTACCGAGGGAGAACAAAAAAGATGTGGATGAACTTTCTTCTGAGATCACAAAGGGACTGGAGATTATTCCGGTATCGCAGATGGAAGAGGTTCTGAAAATCGCACTTATGCGCACACGGAGGAAAAAAGATGGTAATTAAGAATGTAAATCTGGAAACAGTCTGTGGAATTACAAGTAAATTGCCGGATCACACTTTGCCGGAGGTCGCATTTGCCGGAAAATCCAATGTCGGCAAATCCTCTCTGATCAATGCACTGATGAACCGGAAGGCGCTTGCCAGAACTTCGGCAAAACCTGGAAAAACACAGACCATCAACTTTTACAATATCAACGAAGAAATGTATCTGGTGGACCTTCCGGGATACGGTTATGCAAAGGTTTCCGAGCAGGAGAAGGCACAGTGGGGAAAGCTGATCGAGCGTTATCTTCATGGCTCTAAACAGCTGCGAGCCGTCTTCCTTCTGATCGATATCCGTCATGATCCATCTGCGAATGATAAGATGATGTATGACTGGATCGTGGATCAGGGATTCAATCCGATCATTATCGCGACAAAGCTTGATAAGCTGAAGAGAAGTCAGGTACAGAAGCAGGTAAAGGCAATTAAGACCGGACTGAAGCTGCTTCCGGGAACTGTTGTGATTCCTTTCTCAGCAGAGACAAAGCAGGGACGGGATGAGATCTGGAATCTTGTAGACACAGAATTCCTGGGAAAAGGAACAGAGGAATAACCTTGAAAAATCCATTGCATTATCAGTTTTCGGATTATGATTGTGGATCGACGTCCATGCAGAATGCGAGCAGCTTCCTCAATGCATCCAAACAAGATGTATGGCGATTCGGGCGCTGATATCTCAAGTGGGTTGCATCAACTAAGATACGGGGAGAAAAAGTTCACCCCCACAAATTCCACTTTGGGCGGGATTTGTGGGGGTTGCTTTTTCTAGTTGGTTGGCAAGAAAAGCAAGTGGGATACCAATTTTTAGAATGTGGATATCATTTTAGATTTCTTGCCAGATTATATAAATTTTTGATTACATCAGTTTTCTAAACAGATCTTTCAGATCTTCTACGGATGCGTCTTTTGGATTTCCAGGTGCGCAGGCATCGGCGTGGGCGGATTCTGCGAGGAACTGGAGATCTTCTTCTTTGAGGGATTCGAGTTTGGATGGGATTCCTACGTCTTCAGAGAGTTTGCGGACTGCATCTACAGCCGCTTTTCTGTATTCTTCCTGAGACATATTATCTACGCCTTCAACTCCCATTGCGCGGGCGATTTCACGGTATTTTTCTCCTGTGCAGTCTGCGTTGTATTCCATTACGATCGGAAGCATCATTGCGCATGCAACACCGTGTGGTGTGTCATAGACTGCTCCAAGGGTATGAGCCATTGAGTGAGCGATTCCAAGACCTACGTTTGAGAAGCCCATTCCGGCGATGTACTGTCCAAGAGCCATTCCTTCTCTTCCTTCTTTAGTGTTTTCAACAGCACCGCGGAGAGATTTGGAGATAATCTCGATTGCTTTTAAGTGGAACATATCTGTCATTTCCCATGCGGCTTTTGTGGTGTAGCCTTCGATCGCATGAGTTAATGCATCCATACCGGTTGAAGCGGTCAGTCCTTTTGGCATAGAGGACATCATTTCTGGGTCTACAATAGCGATGATCGGCATATCATGTGGGTCTACACAGACGAATTTACGTTTCTTTTCTACATCTGTTACTACATAGTTGATCGTAACTTCTGCAGCAGTACCGGCTGTTGTCGGAACGGCAATGATCGGAACGCAAGGTTTCTTTGTCGGAGCTACACCTTCCAGGCTTCTTACATCTTCAAATTCTGGGTTTGCGATGATGATACCGATTGCTTTGGAAGTATCCATAGAAGATCCGCCGCCGATTGCGATAATGTAATCAGCACCTGAATTTTTGAAAGCCTGAACACCGTGCTGTACGTTCTCGATAGTCGGGTTTGCTTTGATATCAGAGTAGATTTCGTAAGCAAGTCCTTCTTTGTCTAAGATATCTGTTACTTTGGAAGTAACATTGAATTTGATCAGATCCGGGTCAGAACATACAAGAGCTTTTTTGAAACCGTGAGCTTTTGCTTCTGTTGCAATCTCTGCGATTGCACCTGCTCCATGATAAGATGTCTGATTTAACATAATTCTGTTTGCCATGATACATATCTCCTTTTCGTTTATGATAAAATCACTTGTTTCTGATACTATTTTAACAATAAGAAGGTGGTAAAAAAAGTTACAGAATATGAAAAGTGTAACATTTATACAAAAAATTAAGACAAAATATGCAAATCAGTGAAGAGTTGCACAAGTTTTTCCGGCATGCCAAGTACCAGTTGTTTTGCAAGCTGCGCAGGCGGAAATTTCATTCCGCCAAGCAGCCATTTGACAGTCATGTAAATCGAGCCACGGCAGTACATCTCTAAAAGAAATGAAGTTTCTGCATCCGGGCGTCTTCCGGTTTTCTGGAAAATAAGGTTTGAATAGAATTCCAGAATCAGTTCAAAATCATGTTCTTTTAAAGAATTCTGATCGTCAGAGCGGAATGCTGCAGCGAAAAACAGGTGCTCTTCCTTTAAATATTCAAATTTTTTGACCAGTCCGTCATAAACAGTGGTACCTTCGCCCATATGTTCAAATGATTTAAGAAGAAGTTTGTCAAAATACCAGTTGATCAGATCATATTTATCAAGAAAATTGCGGTAAAAGGTCTGGCGTGTGACGCCGCAGACTTCCACAATCTGGCGGATGGTGATATCATCGACAGAAGTGGTCTTCATGCAGGTTTTCATTGCTTCGGCGAGCCGGTATTTGGTAGATTCGGATTTGGCCATGTTCAATTCTCCTTAATCGTAAGCATGTTTTTTCTATATAAATAGTACGGTATGATCAAAGCTGTGGTAGTGATCCAGGAAATCGGATAACTAAGCATTACACAGGTTGTGGTATGGTGTGCCGGTAAGACAAACATAATCCACGGAATACGGATCAGACATACGCCGCCAAGTGTGATCAGTGTCGGCAGCAGGACATCGCCGGTTCCGCGAAGTGCACCGGAGAGAACTTCAATAAATACATAAATAGTGTAGCACGGTGCCATAAAACGCAGCATATCAATACCGATATTGATTACATTTTGATCTGTCGTAAAAATTGAGAACAGTGGGCGGCAGAAGATGGCTAAAAACAGTACGATCCCTCCGCACACAGCCACTGCCATGGCAAGGCAGATACGTACACTTTTGAAAATACGGTCTTTTTTTCCTGCTCCGTAATTCTGACCGGCAAAGGTTGTGATCGCAATTCCGAATGCTCCGTTGACTGTCCAGAAAAGCGCATCCAGTTTACCAAAAGAAGCCCATGCAGCGGCAGTATCGGTTCCGAAACCATTGATCGCTGCCTGAATAATGATATTGGTAATACTGTACATAAATGCCTGCAGTGCACTTGGAATACCGATGCGGAATTCCATACGCAGCTTCAAAAGGTCTATGTGCAGTTTGCTCAGATAAAGCTTGCAGTCATCATATTTTTTCATCAGTGCATTGGTAACAAGGATTGCACTTACTGCCTGTGAAATAATGGTCGCGATAGCGGCTCCGACAATTCCCATATCAAATACGATTACCAGTACCAGATCGAGGATGATGTTTAGAAAACAACAGACGATCAGGTAATATAGTGGTCTGCGAGAATCACCGATGGAGCGCATGATGGCTGAGCCTATATTAAAGATCAAGGTACCGGAAATACCTAAAAAGTAAATCCGCAGATAAAGAATAGAATCTGCAAGTGTATCTGCAGGCGTATCGATGAGCTTCAAAAGAAATGGTGTTAAGGCCCATCCGAGTATTGTAAATACAATACTGAGAATAACGGAAAAAGCATAGGCGGTATGCAGACTCTTTTGCAGATTCCGCTCATCCTTTGCACCATAAAACTGGGAAACAATTACAGATGCACCGCTTGCAAGTCCCGTAAAACATCCGATGATCAGATTGGAAAGAACGGCAGAAGATCCCCCGACTGCGGCAAGTGCGCCCTTTCCGACAAAACGACCGACGATGACAGCATCTACGGTGTTATAAAGCTGTTGAAACAAAGTTCCAACTACAATAGGAAAGAAAAAAATCAATAATTGCTTCCAGATAACTCCTTCGGTAATCTGATTGGTTTTTGTACTTTCGTTTGACATGTTAATAACCTCCAATGAAAAAACTAAAAAAACATACCTAAACGAAGTATAACATGAAGTCGGAAGAAAAGATATCAGATGAAGAGAAGTTTCATAGAAATAAAACCAACTTTGACTAACACCGTATGAAATGGTACAATTGAAACACTACGAGAAAAAAGGAGTACAAAGGAATTATGGAAAAAACAGTTGAAGCAGTAATCTGCGGACATGAAATTACATCAGCAGAGGTAGATGCATTTATCGCAAGCCTTCCGAGAGAACAGCAGGTATACGCATCCCATCCGGATTTCCGCAAACAGTGTGTCGATCAGCTGATCGCAGTTTATGCACTTGCAAAATATGGTGAAGAAGAAAAATTAGACGAGACAGAAAAGTTCAAAGCAATTCTGGAAAATGCAAGAAAAGATATCCTTGCACAAATGGCGATCGGCAAGATTTTTGAGAAAATCACAATTTCAGATGAAGAGATCAGAGAATATTTTGAAGCAAACAAAGCAAGATTTGCAAAAGGAGCATCTGTTCATGCAAAACATATTCTGGTTGATTCCGAAGAAAAATGTAACGAACTTCTTGAATCCATCGTAAGTGGAGGAAAAGCATTTGAGGATGTTGCAAAAGAATCTTCTACCTGCCCGTCAGGAGCAAACGGTGGAGACCTTGGCGAATTTGGAAAAGGACAGATGGTCAAAGAATTCGAGGATGCCGCATTTGCAGCAGAGATCGGACACGTGGTTGGACCGGTCAAGACACAGTTCGGATACCATCTGATCAAAGTGGAAGATAAGAAAGAAGCCGAAGATGCGAAGCTTGATGATGTAAAAGAGCAGATTAAGAGTGAGATCATGCAGAAAAAGCAGCAGAAGGCTTATACCGCGAAGGTGGAAGAACTGAAGAAGAAATATATGGCATAGTATTTGCCAGGATTTCATTCGATTGATAAAAAACAGCAGGACAGATTAATTTTTATCGGATCTGCACCCATTGCGCAGGCAATCCTTCTATCTGGAATCACTTGTGCTGCCAACTCTCATTTATGAAATATTTGTGAAAACTCCCCCGCAGATTTGACGAAACACGAAAAAAGTTGTAGTATATATGACGGAATTGTTACAGAAGTGTTAAGAAACGGAGGTACGAATGCAGATTCGCAGTGCAGCAAAATGGATCGCAGCGGCAGCAGGGATACTGGTTGGCGCCGTTATCGTAGGATTTACATTAAAAGATACTACATATATAGAAGCAAAATTAGAACAGATCAAAGGAGCAAGACAGTCTGTTACAGCAGTGGAGAAAACGACAGCAAAGACGCAGAAGATAAAAAATGCGGAAATGGTGAAAAAGACACCCCTTCCGGAGAGTAGCAGTATTTCTGATTTTGCATTTACAGGACAGATGCCGGAGCTTCCTACCGGATGTGAGATCACATCTCTTACAATGGCTTTGAATTATTATGGATATTCTGCAGATAAGATGGCAATGGCACTCAAATATTTACCGACAGTTGGATGGACCAACACTTATTACGGAGACAATGAAACTTTATATGGAAATGATATTTACAATTATTTTATAGGAAATCCACAGTCAGAGACGGATGGATTAAGCTGCGGAGCGGGAGCAATCGTGACGGCAGCAGATGGCTATCTTGCAGATAATGGAAATGCAATGAAAGCAGAGGACGAGACAGGATCAGAGCCGGAACAGCTGTATCGTTTTGTAAGTGAAGGAACCCCCGTGGTTGTATGGGGAACAATTGGTATGGAAGAACGTCAGATAATGGAAAGCTGGAATACGGAAGATGGAAGAGAAGCCAGCTGGGCGATGAACGATCATTGTGTTGTACTGATCGGATACAGTGCAGACAGTGTGACTGTTGCAGACCCGATCGAAGGGATTGTGAGCTATGACAGAGCACAGTTTGAATCGGCTTTTCGTTCCAGAGGTAATCAGTGTGTGATTTTGAAGAATGTACAATAGAGAAGTGAGAGGTACTTTGCAGATAAAAACAGTCTGTGAAGTATCTCTTCTTTTATATATATGTGATGAGCTGAGTGCAGAGTTTCGTCTACTTAAGGAAAGAAGATCAGGATTGTAAAAATATTTGAGAAGAAGTTTGCCAAAGGATTGACAATTTTTTGTTTTTTTGGTATCTTTAGACTATGGTACAAACGTTAGTCTAAAGAGAAAAATGACAAGAAGGAGAGCTACCATGAATTTAGTAACGAATATTCAGAAGTATTCGATCCATGACGGAGATGGAATCCGTACTACTGTATTTTTTAAAGGATGTCCATTAAAGTGCGAGTGGTGTCACAACCCTGAGACACAGCGTTTTGAGAGAGAGCTTCAGTGTGATAAAGAAAAGTGCGTCGGATGTGGAACCTGTGCGAAGGTCTGTCCGAACGGTGCCATCACTATGGTAGATGGAAAGCCGGAGCTTGACAAAGAGAAATGCCAGCTTTGCGGAAAATGTGATAATTTCTGTCCGCAAGGCATTCGGGAGATTGTCGGGCAGGAGTATCCGGTAAAGGAACTGGTAAAAGAGCTGATGAAAGACCGGATGTTTTATGAACAGTCCGGCGGTGGAGTCACACTTTCCGGCGGGGAAGTGATGGTGATGTCAACGGATTATATTTTACAGATCGCGAAAGCACTTAAAAAAGAAGAAATTTCGCTTACCATTGACACCTGCGGATATGTTTCGTATGATAAATTTGAAGCAATTTTACCGTATGTAGATACGTTTTTATATGACGTAAAAGTGATGGATCCGGAATTACATAAAAAGTATATCGGAGTTGACAATAAGCTGATCCTGGATAACCTGGTGAAGCTTTCGGATGCAGGGGCAAGGATTTACATCCGAATCCCGACGATCAAAGAAGTGAACGGCAATGTGCAGAACATGGAAGATACCATTCATTTTCTGAAGAAACACGGCATTCATCCGGCACAGGTTAATCTGCTACCTTACCATAACACAGGAAGCAGTAAATATCCGAAGCTGGGTATGGAATACAAGGGAACTGATTTACATGCACCGGAAAAAGAAGAGATGGAAAGTTTTGTAAAGCTTTTTCAGGATGCAGGGTATACCAACACAAAAATAGGAGGATAAGAAAATGGCAAGAGGCATGAATGAAAGAATTCAGAAGCTGAGAGAACTGAGTGTTACAACACCGGTTCACATTGATCTCGAAAGAGCAAGAATCGAGACAGATTTTTACAGAAAAAATGATGGGAAATATTCGATTCCGGTTATGAGAGCCATGGTATTAAAAGAATATTTTTCAAAGAAGACACTTTATCTGGGAGACGGTGAGCTGATCGTTGGTGAAAAAGGAAAAGATCCACAGGCTTCTCCTACATTCCCGGAACTTTGCTGCCACAGCAAAGAAGATATGGTAGTTATGAGTGAACGTGACCTCGTATCTTTCCATACAACAGAAGAAGATCGTGAGATCCAGGAGAAGGAAATCATTCCTTACTGGTCAGGACGAAGCATGAGAGAGAAGATCCTTGCAGCTATGACTCCGGAATGGAATGACTGCTATTCAGCAGGTATGTTCACAGAGTTTATGGAGCAGAGAGGACCTGGACATACATGCGGTGGTGAACAGAACTTTAAAGTTGGATATCTGGAATACAAAGAAAAGATCAAAAAGACTATGGATGCGCTGGATTTCATGAATGATCCGGAAGCTACCGATAAAATGGAAGAACTCAAAGCGATGGATATTGCATGTGATGCGGTTATCATTCTTGGAGAAAGATATCACAAGCTTGCCCTTGAAATGGCAGAAAAAGAAGCAGATCCTACACGTAAGAAAGAATTAGAGCAGATCGCAGCCAACCTGGAAGTTGTTCCGGCTCACAAACCGCAGACCTTCTGGCAGGCAATCCAGTTATACTGGTTTACACATCTTGCGGTTACAACAGAACTGAACCCATGGGATGCATTCAGTCCGGGACGTCTGGATCAGCATCTGATTTCTTATTATGAAGCAGATACAGAAGCAGGAATCCTTGATGACGAGAAAGCAAAAGAACTGCTTGAATGCTTATGGATCAAATTCTACAACCAGCCGGCACCGGTTAAGGTTGGTATTACCTTAAAAGAAAGTGCTACTTATGTAGACTTTGCGAATATCAATACAGGTGGAGTTACACCAGATGGTAAAGACGGTGTAAACGCAGTCAGCTACCTGATCCTTGACTGTATGGATGAGATGAAGCTTGTACAGCCGAACTCTAATGTAACCATCAGCAAGAAAACACCGGCACGTTTCCTTAAGAGAGCATGCGAGATCTCAAGAAAAGGATGGGGACAGCCAGCATTCTACAATACAGAAGCCCAGATCATGGAACTTGTCAATGCAGGTAAATCTCTGGAAGATGCCCGTCGTGGTGGATCTTCAGGTTGTGTAGAGACAGGTGCATGGGGAAGTGAAGCATATATCCTGACCGGTTATATGAATATTCCGAAGATCTTCCAGCTGACTCTTTACAATGGATATGATGCAATGTCAGGAAAACAGCTTGGACTGAAGCTTGGATATGCAAAAGACTTCAAGACATTTGATGAGCTCTGGGATGCATTTAAGAAACAGATGAAGCATTTCATCGATATCAAGATCCGTGGAAACAACGTAATCGAGAGATTATATGCAGAAAATATGCCGGCACCGTGTCTTTCCGTTGTAACAAACGACTGCATCAGTAATGCAAAAGATTACAATGCAGGTGGAGCAAGATACAACACGAACTACATTCAGGGTGTTGGTATTGGAACCGTTACAGACTGTATTGCAGCTGTTAAATACAATGTATTTGACAAGAAGAACTTCACAATGGAAGAACTGATCGAAGCAATGGATCACAACTTTGAAGGATACGATGCAATCTACCGTATGGTTCATGACAAGACACCAAAATATGGTAACGATGATGACTACGCAGATGATCTGATGCAGGACGTATTTTATCTGTATCATGACCTGATCACAGGACGTCCGACTATGAGAGGCGGAAAGTACGGAGTCGATATGCTTCCTACAACCTGCCATGTTTACTTCGGAGATGTGATCGGAGCAACAGCTAACGGACGTAAAGCACATATCCCGGTTTCAGAAGGTATTTCACCGGAGAAATCCGCAGATGTGAACGGACCGACAGCAGTTATCAAATCATGTGCTAAGATGGATCATCTTGCTACAGCAGGAACACTTCTGAATCAGAAGTTCACACCGGACGTCGTAGCAGGAGAGAAAGGTCTTGACAATATGGCAAGTCTGATCCGCAGCTACTTTGCAATGGATGGACATCATGTACAGTTCAACGTTATCGACAGAAAGACTCTGCAGGAAGCGCAGAAGCATCCGGAAGATTACAGAGATTTGATCGTGCGTGTTGCAGGATACAGTGATTTCTTCCGTAACTTAAGCAAACCGCTTCAGGATGAGATCATCAACCGTACAGAGCAGTCATTCGAATAGAAAATAACCAGAGAAATTGAAAAAGGTTAAATAAAGGAAGAAGCAGGAGCGCCGCAATGCAGAGAGTAATCTGTGTGCGGTGCTTCTGTTATTTTTTGAACCGGGAAGAAAAATTTTGGTAAGAATATCGTGGATTCTGAGAGCTATTTGATGTACTATCAAGATAGAAAAGAGAGTGGGAGCAGAATGAAAATTACAGTAGGAAGGAGTAATGGATATGCAGATCAAGCAGGAGCGATTAAAGGAAAGGATAGAGCGGATCAATGAGATGAGCCGGGATGAGACAGGCGGTTATACACGTCTGGCGTTCGGCGAAAAAGAGACGAAAGCGCGGATGATGGCAAAAGAGATGATGCTGGAAGCAGGACTGGAGGTAGAAATCGATGCAGCTGGAAATCTTATGGGACGCCTGTATCCGGATAACTGGAATGAAAAGGAGCTGCATGGTGTGATCGCAACAGGTTCCCACATCGATACGGTACGAAATGGAGGAAAATTTGACGGATTACTCGGAAGCATAGCAGGGATTGAAGTGGCACAGTGCCTGAAAGAAAATCATGTAAAATTAAAAAGCCCGTTTGAAGTAATTCTTTTTACAGATGAAGAAGGTGCCAGATTTAATGCAGGTATGGTCGGAAGTAAGGTAATTGCCGGTCTTGGAATGGAACGACCGCTTAGTGAATATACAGACAATGAGGGCATCAGTGAAGAGGCGGCAATGCAAAAGTGCGGATATCATCCGGAAAAACTGGAAGAGGCAGTGCACGCAGATAAATATGAAAAATTTGTTGAACTTCATATTGAACAGGGA
Organism: Coprococcus sp. AM97-35; assembly: GCF_027697525.1. NCBI lineage: Bacteria > Bacillati > Bacillota > Clostridia > Lachnospirales > Lachnospiraceae > Coprococcus > Coprococcus sp. AM97-35. Next base: position 57,843 of record NZ_JAQESL010000002.1, read on the forward strand.
ATTGTGCTGGAACAGGAAAGCAGGCAGATAGGGATTGTAACCGGGATCAAAGGTCCATACTGGATTGAAGGAAGCTTTGAGGGGGAAGCAAATCATGCAGGCGGCACACCGATGAATATGCGGAAAGATGCAATGACGGCTGCTGCAAATTATATTGCAGAAGTAGAAAAAATAGCATCCCGTCTGGGAGATATGTTTGTGGCAACAGTAGGAACACTCAAAGTACATCCGGGTGGAATCAATACGATTCCGGGAAGAGTAGACTATACGATCGACATCAGAGATACAGATATGGAGCGCAGGGCACAGGGAATCCGGGAAATAAAAGAAGCGGCAGTGAAAATTTCGGACAGATTTCATGTAGAGAGTACCCAGAAGTGTTTGAAAGATGCAAAGGCAGAGATGATGAATGAAGCAATCGTAGACACAATTGAAGATGTGTGCAAAAAGCGGGGATATACATATATGCGTATGCCAAGTGGTCCGTTTCATGATACCTTATCGATGGCACATATCTGCGATGTGGGAATGATTTTCGTGCCAAGTATCGGAGGCGTAAGTCATTCACCATATGAAGATACGGCATGGGAAGACATATTTGCAGGAGCGCAGGTGCTGGCAGATACTATGGAAAATCTTGTCGGTTAAGCTATCTGATCAGAGAAGCGAATCCGGAGGATAAAAGAAGCCAGCTCCTTTATGCAACAAAACGCTTAATGATGATGGAATCGGCATAGACTTAGAAATCAAAGATTTGGTTGCCTGCTCTGATGCTGTTAAGTATAAGAACATCAATAAGAGTCAGAAAGTAAAATCCAAGTACGAAGGGGGGAAGGACACATTGTCGTATGCAGAGTCAGGTGGTGGACAAGGCAGCAAAGGTGCACGGAACAACCAGGGTGGTCAGAAGAAAAAGAAGATAACAGAAAGAAAAATTTCCCGTATAGACGAAAGTTTATGTGGGAAATTTTATTGTAAAATGAAAAACAAAAATGAAAAACATTTTCAAATTCCATTGACATACAAAAATAATGTGATAAAATGAAAACGATTTCCAAATTGAAGGGAGAAGGTCAGTATGACAAAAGCACCATATAAAACAAAACAAATGACTGAGATTCTTACCTTTCTGAAATCGGTACAGGGAAGACATGTTACTGTGAATGAAATCTGTGATTTTTTCAGGGAAAAAGGGATTTCCGTCGGAACTACGACCATTTACCGCCAGCTTGAGAAGATGGTGAAAGAGGGACTGGTTGCAAAATATGTGATAGACGGTTCGAGCAGTGCCTGTTTTGAATATATCGGAGATCATGGGGAAGAACATGAAAACTGCTATCATTGTAAATGTGAGAAATGTGGAAAGCTGATCCATTTACAGTGCAATGAGGTAGAAATCTTAAAACAGCATATGCAGCAGCATCATGATTTTCAGATGGATCCGCATCGTACCGTGTTTTACGGAATCTGCGGTGAATGCAGTAAGAAAGAATAGATAAAATTTATTAACAGATGAAATCTGGGAAAGGAGAAGGAGATGGATACAGGAAAGAAAAAAAGTATGGCAGCGGTTATATGTATTTTTCTTATATTTGTAACCTTTGCTTCTCTTTTTTTTGTTGCCAGAGAGGAAAATCATAACTGTACGGGAAAGGACTGCCCAATCTGTGCCTGCGTTCATCAGGCAAAGCAGGTCCTTCGGAATCTGGGAACAACACCTGCAGTAGGATTTTTCGCCAGTCCGGTGATCTTTATCGCAGAAACTGTTGCTTTACCGGGGCTCTGGATCATTTTGTCCATTTCGTTAGTTCATCAAAAGGTAAGATTAAATGATTGAATAAAACTTTTTATAAAGCAGAAAGGGTATGAAAAGTCATACCTTTCCTTTGGTGTACCATTTTTTAATAAGTGTAGATAATGGAGGTTTTATTCATGAAAAAGTATATAGCAATTCTACTGGTCGCTGCGATGGCGACTCTGGGCATTTCTGCCTGCCGGAAGGAAAATTCCAATAAAGAAACAAAAGTTCAGAAAGATTCTGATATTAAAGTTGTGACAACCATTTTCCCGGAATATGACTGGGTACGTCAGATTGCGGGAGAAGAAGCGGATCAGATGGATATCACCATGCTTCTTGACAATGGTGTGGATCTGCACAGTTATCAGCCGACTGCAGAGGACATCATGAAAGTATCGGATTGTGATCTGTTCGTATATGTCGGCGGCGAATCGGATGCATGGGTGGATGATGCGTTAAAACAGGCGAAGAATAAAGATATGCAGGTGGTCAATCTGCTCGATGTACTTGGAAACAATGCGAAAGAGGAAGAAGTGATCGAAGGAATGGAGCCTGAAGAAGAGAAAGAAGGCGGAGAGGAAGAAGAACCGGAATATGATGAGCATGTATGGCTGTCTGTAAAAAATGCAGAAGTGCTGAGTAAGGCAATTGCAGACGCGCTGGAAAAAGCAGATCCGGATCATAAGGATATTTATCAGGAGAATGCATCTGCATACAGTGAAAAGCTGAAAGACCTGGATGCTAAGTACCAGGAAGTTGTTGATGGCGCGTCACAGAAAACACTGCTGTTTGGTGATCGTTTTCCATTCCGTTATCTGGTAGATGATTATGGATTAAACTATTATGCTGCATTTGTCGGATGCTCGGCAGAAAGTGAAGCAAGCTTTGATACAATTTCATTCCTGGCGAATAAAGTAGATGAGTTGGGACTAAAGGATATCATGGCGATTGAAAATTCCAATCAGAAAATTGCAAAGACGATCATTGAGAACACCAAAGAGAAAAATCAGAAGATCCTGACACTGGATACTATGCAGTCTACAACATCGGATGATGTGAAGAATGGCACAACCTACCTGTCAGTGATGGAAAAGAATCTTGAAGTATTAAAAGAAGCTTTGCAGTAGGAGGGAATATGGCACAAATTATATGTCGGGATCTGGCAATCGGATATGAAGGAAAAACAGTCGTGCAGAATATAAACCTTTCGGTAAAGAAAGGGGATTATCTGTGTGTGATCGGGGAAAATGGGGCTGGGAAATCTACTTTTATGAAGACTTTACTGGGACTTTTACCACCGGTGAGCGGGAAAATAGAATTCTATGATGGACTGAAGAAGAATGAAATCGGATATTTGCCACAGCAGACAGAGGTGCAAAAAGATTTTCCGGCATCCGTGAGAGAAATTGTTCTCTCCGGATGTCAGAATCACCTTGGCTTCTGGCCGTTTTACCGTACAAAAGAGAAAAAATACGCAGAAGAGATGATGAAAAAACTGCAGATCACTCATCTGTCAAAACGTTGCTACAGAGAATTGTCCGGAGGGCAACAGCAGAGAGTTCTGCTTGCAAGAGCACTTTGTGCGACCAGGAAAATTCTGCTTCTGGATGAACCGGTTTCCGGGCTGGATCCACAAATGACAGAAGAAATGTATCGGTTAATTGAGAAGATCAACCGGGAAGACAAGATAACGATCATTATGATATCACATGATATCCGTGGGGCAATGGAATATGCAAGTCATATCCTGCAGATTGGTCAGGAAGTTATTTTTGAATCGAAAGAAAATTATCTGCGAGCGCATACAAAGAGAAGAACTCTGGAAAATACAGGAGGGAAAAAATGATAGAAAAGCTGATATTTTATATGGGATATCCTTTTGTGCGGTATGCATTGATCGTTGGCGTACTGATCGCACTTTGTTCCTCCTTGCTTGGAGTGACACTGGTATTGAAAAGATTTTCGTTTATCGGAGACGGCTTATCCCATGTTGCATTTGGAGCGATGGCGGTGGCATCGGTTTTAAATATTACAAACAATATGCTGTTTATCCTTCCGGTAACGGTCGTATGTGCGATTTTATTATTACGGACAGGACAAAATACAAAAATAAAAGGAGATGCGGCGATTGCAATGATCTCAGTTGGAGCACTTGCAATCGGTTATCTGCTTATGAATGTATTTGCGACAGGTCCTAATCTTTCAGGAGATGTATGTACTACATTATTTGGATCTACTTCTATTTTGACATTGAAGATTGAACAGGTGTGGCTGTGTGTGGTATTGTCGGTTGTGGTTGTTGTGTTATTTATCGTATTTTATCATAAAATTTTCTGCGTAACCTTTGATGAAACGTTCGCAAAGGCAACAGGCATCCGGGCAGACCGTTATAATTTGCTGATCGCCGTGATCACAGCGCTGATCATCGTACTTGCAATGAACCTGGTAGGCTCGTTACTGATCTCGGCACTGGTCATCTTTCCAGCACTATCCGCGATGCGTATCTTTAAAACATTTTTCAGTGTAACGGTATGTTCGGTTGTATTATCTGTGTGCTGTGCGATCAGTGGGATGCTTTTGTCAATCCTGGCAGGAACACCGGTTGGTTCAACGATCGTGGCAGCCGATATTGTGGCCTTTTTGATCTGCTGCATGATCGAAAAAATCGCGGGAGGGAAATAAAGTGAAAAAATTACAGAAATGGCTGATATTGTTTGTGGGAATTCTTTTGATAACCGGATGCAGAGATAATGCAAGCAGCAACAAGAAAGTGAATAACGGGAAATCTGTTAATGATGTATTAGAGAAACAGACAAAAGCGGAAGAACAGAAGGAACAGACAGAGGAAAAGGACAAGAAAAAAGAAAGTACAGACACTTCAGAAAATACGGAGACAGAAGATGTAGATTATGATCTTACAGAAATGAACAGTGATATGGTTTACGCGACAGTTTACCAGATGATGATGGAACCGGAGCAGTATGAAGGAAAAACAATCCGGATCGACGGGAATTATTATATAAGTAAGGATGAAGCGACAGGGAATACCTATCATTTTTGCGTGATCAAAGATGCGCTGGCGTGCTGCGCGCAGGGACTGGAATTTGTCCGGAAAAATGAGGAAGAATTGTCGGATGAAGATTATCCGGAACAGGAAACAGAAATTATCGTTCAGGGAACGTTCGAGACATATAAAGAACCAAATGATGAGACTTTGTATTGCAGGATCACAGATGCGGATATGCAGATAAAAGAATAAGAAGAGAAAAGATGAATCATGAAGGAATACGGGAAAAAGATTAGCAGATATTTGATGAAAAACCAAAAAGGAAGATTTTATTGTGTGGCAGGTGTGTTGTATCTGCTGGCAATTTTGTTTGTCATGAATGATGCCTGGCTGTATCAGACACCGATCGTGAAAGTGACAAAAGTGGTGACAATTGTAGAAGGGAAAAGCAAAAGTACACGTGGAACAGAAGAAACGAAATATAAGCAGAGTCTTTATGGTAAGATCCTAAACGGAGAAGACAAAGGAAAAGAAGTCCGGATTGCCAATGAATACACAACAACAGAAATGGCTGACCAAAAATACCATAAAGGTGACCGGGTGTTTTATAAAGGATCATCGATCATTGGAGTAAAGCGGGATACGATGCTAGTTGTTATGCTTGGCTTCCTTGCACTTCTGCTCCTTGGGATTGCCGGACGGCAGGGCGGTTTGACGATCATAACAGCAATGATGAATATCCTGATTTTTGTGATCGGTTTCTGGACGGCGGATGACACATCGGAAATTCTAAGTGTATGTAGCAGACTGATCCTTTTTTTTGCAGTGGTAACGCTTGTTGGATTAAATGGAATCCACAGGAAAACTTTTGCCGCACTATTGACAACACTATGTGTCCTGCTTATGATCATGGGGATATTTGATCTTGTTATGCAGCATATGGAAGAACTGGATTATTCGACGATGGAATATCTGGGCAGTATTGATAATCCGGATGAAATTTTCCATGCAGAGATCCTGTTGTCAGGACTCGGTGCCATCATGGATGTGGCGGTTGCCATATCGGTGGCTTTAAGCGAGATTGTTGAGCAGAAACCGGAAGTAAAATTTGTGGAACTTTTCCGTTCGGGCAGAGAGATCGGATATGACATTATGGGAACAATGATCAATGTGCTGTTGTTTGTGTTTGGCTGCGGTCTGATCCCTACATGTTTGATCCGGATGAACAATGAGGTGCGTTTTGTTACCATTGTAAAATTGCATATTCCATGTGAATTATGCCGTTTCTTTGTAGAAAGTATCGGAATTGTACTGGCGATCCCAGTGTCTATTTTCATAACAGCAGTTATGATGAAACTATCTGTGAAAAAGAGGGAAAAAAGATGTTGATCATATTGGGACTGATTCTAATGATAGTAATAGTGCTTGTTGGAGGGGACAGAGGCGCCATGTCTCTGATCGCTCTGGCTGGAAATATTTTGTGCCTGAGTCTTGCAATCTGGCTTTATGCCGTCGGAGCACCCGTGTTTTTGGTTACTGCCGGTGCAGGAATTTTAATTTCCTGTATCACTTTGTTTTATCAAAATGGGACGAATATTAAAACCTGGAGTGCATTTCTTGCGGTTGCAATTACAATGTGTGTGTTATTTGCATTTATTTATCTGGTCGTATGGAAAAGTGGGGCGGGAGGCTTGAATGAGATCCAGGCAGCCGGAGAAGATGTTTTCTATTATAATATGAACCTGGATATCAGTATGCCCAAGGTTGCAACAGCCGTAATTGTACTCAGCACGTTAGGAGCTGTGATCGATATGGCACTGACAGTAACAACTTCCGTATATGAGGTGAAATGTCATAAACCGGATATCAAAATGAACAAACTGGTTCAAAGTGGAATGAAGATTGGAAAAGATGTGATCGGAACAACGGTTAATACGTTATTGTTTGCATATCTGGGAGAATCGCTGTTGTTATTCGCGTATTTGAGAATGCAGAATTACTCCATTGAGCTGTTGCTCAACTCCAAAATTCTTTTTCAGAACTGTATTTCCATGATTTTTGGAGCAATCTCCTGCACAATGATAATGCCGGTTTCAGCGGTTTTGGTCGCAAAAAACTGTGAGCTTTTTGATTGGATGGAAAATAGTAAATAGCAGGTTGACAGCAGGGAAATATCTGTGATAAACTTGTTTAAGATTAAACTGTTTACGAATGAACAATTTATTCGTGAACAGTTTTCTTTTTTTGAAGAAGCAAAAAGTGGAAGGAGGAAAGTCATTTGTGTGAAGGATGTGAAGAGCGAATCCACGTAGGACATCAGGTGCACCGGATAGACCGTTCGATTTCAAAACTGCTGGAAATGCGTGTAAAAGAAGAAGGACTGGATGAGATTGCCCTGATGCATGGCTGGATCTTACGCTATCTATATGAACATCAGGATAAGGAAATTTATCAGAAAGATATAGAAAAGTATTTTGGTATCTGCCGTTCAGCGGTAACAAATATTATCCAGACTCTGGAGAAAAAAGGGTACATTTGCCGTGCATCGGTTGCAAATGATGCGCGTCTGAAAAAAGTAATGCTGACAGAAAAAGGACGGGAAAACCATGAAAAACTGGGAGAAATTTTTCAGAAAATGGATGCGCAGTTGGAAGAAGGCATTACAGAAGAAGAATTACATGCATTTATGCATGTGATCGATAAAGTTTATTACAATATGGAAAAAATGAAAGGAGAGAATTCATGATTCGGACTTTATTAAAAGAAGTAAAAGAATATAAAGCGGCATCGATCGCAACACCGTTTTTTATGATTCTGGAAGTATTGTTTGAGACATTGATTCCATTTCTGATGGCATCTATTATCGATAAGGGTGTCAATACCGGAGATATTCACCATATTTACAAAGTTGGTGGAATTATGATCGTGGCTGCATTTTGTGGCCTGCTTGCCGGAATGGCAGGAGGACGATACGGAGCAAAGGCTTCGACCGGGTTCGCGAAGAATTTGAGAAATAAGATGTTCGATCAGATCCAGACCTATTCGTTTGCAAATATTGATCATTTCAGTACAGCAGGTCTGGTTACACGTCTGACAACAGATGTGACCAATGTGCAGAATGCGTACCAGATGATGCTGCGTATGATGATGAGAGCACCGGCAAGTATGATCTGTGCAATGGTGATGGCATTTATGATCAATGCCAGACTGGCAAGTATTTACCTTGTGGCAGTTGTGATCCTGGGAGTGATTCTCTTCTTTATCATTCGTCATGCAACGGCTTATTTCCAGCAGGCATTTCCAAAATATGATGCTTTAAATGCATCCGTTCAGGAAAATGTATCTGCGATCCGTGTAGTAAAAGCATATGTAAGAGAAGAACAGGAAACAAGTAAATTTCAGTATGCAAGTAAGAATATTTACGATATTTTTGTAAGAGCAGAGAAAAATGTTATATGGAACTCACCGATCATGATGTTCACTGTTTATACCTGCATCATCCTGATCAGCTGGTTTGGTGCAAAGATGATCGTAGTGAAATCGTTGACAACAGGAGAGTTGATGAGTCTTCTTGCATACTGTATGAACATTCTGATGAGTCTGATGATGCTGTCTATGGTATTTGTCATGATTTCCATGAGTATGGCAAGTATGCGGCGTATAGCAGAAGTACTGGGTGAAACCAGCGATATCCATAATCCGGAACATCCGCTTTATGAAGTGGAAGATGGAAGTATTTCATTTAAGAATGTAGATTTTGCTTACAAAAAAGACAGTGCAGAGAAAGTCCTGAAGAATATCAATCTGGACATCCATTCCGGTGAGACGATTGGCATTATTGGAGGAACCGGAAGTGCGAAGACGAGTCTGGTGAATCTGATCAGTCGTCTGTATGACGTGACAGGCGGAGAAATCCTGGTTGGCGGAAAGAATGTTAAGGATTATGATCTGGAAGTACTGAGAAACCAGGTATCTGTTGTATTGCAGAAAAATGTACTGTTTACCGGAAGTATTCTGGATAACCTGCGCTGGGGAAACAAAGAGGCGACCGACGAAGAATGTATGGAAGCATGTCGGCTTGCATGTGCAGATGAATTCATTGAGCGTTTCCCGGATAAATATAATACCCACATTGAGCAGGGAGGAAATAACGTATCCGGTGGTCAGAAGCAGAGACTGTGTATTGCAAGAGCACTGCTTAAGAAACCGAAGATCCTGATCCTGGATGACAGTACCAGTGCGGTAGATACTGCTACAGATGCGAAGATCCGCCGTGCATTCCGTGAAGAAATCCCGGATACAACAAAGCTGATCATTGCACAGCGTGTATCCAGTGTGCAGGATGCAGACCGTATCATCGTTATGGATGAAGGGCAGGTTCATGGATTTGGTACACACGAAGAATTGCTGAAGACCGATGAAATTTACCGCGAAGTATACGAATCGCAGACTCAGGGCGGAGGAGATTTTGATGAAAACGGAGGTGAAGCATAATGCCAAGACCGATGGGAAGACCACAGAATAAAGTGAAATATCCGGGGAAACTTTTGATGCGTCTGATAAACTACATTTTCCGTGATTATAAAGTTCATTGTATTGCAGTATTTATCCTTATATTTGTAGGAGTTATCGCAAATGTGCAGGGAACGATGTTTACAAGAGATCTGATCGACAAATATATTACACCGTTCTTGCTGTCTGACGGTACACCGAACTTTTCACCGCTTGCACATGCAATTGAAAGGGTTGCGGTATTTTACGGAATCGGAATCGTTGCGACTTACGCATATAACCGTATCATGATCAATGTGACACAGGGAATGATGATGAATATGCGTAATGAGCTGTTTGAACATATGGAAAAGCTGCCAATCAAATATTTTGATACCCATGCACATGGTGATATCATGTCAATTTACACGAACGATATCGATACCCTGCGGCAGATGGTCAGCCAGAGTATTCCGCAGATCATCAACAGCGGATTTACGATCATCAGTGTATTTGTCAGTATGTTGATCTTAAATATTCCACTTACGGTTGTGACGATGATCATGGTTGCAATTATGATATTTGGTACCAAGAAAGCCGCCGGACAGAGTGGGAAATATTTCCTGGAACAGCAGAAAAATCTTGGAAAAGTCAATGGTTATATTGAAGAAATGATGAATGGGCAGAAGGTTGTCAAGGTCTTCTGCCATGAGGAAGAAAGTAAGGCAGAATTTAAAGAGCTGAATGAGGCACTTTTTGTAAGCGCAGACCGTGCGAATACCTATGCAAACTACCTCGGACCTTTGAATGCGCAGATCGGAAATATCAGTTATGTAGTCTGTGCGATTGTCGGAGGTGCCCTTGCGCTGAATGGTGTGGGAGGATTTACACTGGGTGCACTGGCAAGCTTTCTGACATTCAATAAAAGCTTTAGTATGCCGATCAACCAGGTCAGCCAGCAGATGAATGCTATTGTAATGGCACTTGCAGGAGCAGAGCGTATCTTTACCCTTCTGGATGAGAAAGTGGAAGTAGATGACGGGTATGTGACTCTGGTCAATGTGAAAAAAGAAAATGGAAAACTTATAGAATGTAAGGAACATACCCGATGCTGGGCATGGAAGCATACACATCAGGCAGATGGTTCGGTAGATTATATTGAGCTTAAGGGAAATGTAGTATTTGATGGTGTGGATTTCGGGTACAATAATGATAAGATCGTGCTTCATGATGTGAAATTGTATGCAGAGCCAGGACAGAAAATTGCCTTTGTAGGTTCGACAGGAGCAGGAAAAACAACCATTACAAATCTGATCAACCGGTTTTATGATATTCAGGATGGAAAAATCCGCTACGATGGAATTAATATAAACAAGATTCGGAAAGCGGATCTGCGACGTTCCCTTGGAATTGTACTGCAGGATACACATCTGTTCACAGGAACGGTAAAAGAAAATATCCGTTTTGGAAAACTGGATGCAACAGATGAAGAAATCTTTGCAGCAGCAGAATTGGCAAATGCAGATGGATTTATCCGCAGACTTCCGGAAGGATATGATACGGTCATCACCGGGGATGGGGCAAACTTAAGCCAGGGACAGAGACAGCTTCTTGCAATTGCCAGAGCAGCAGTTGCAGATCCGCCGGTACTGATCCTGGATGAGGCTACAAGCTCTATTGATACGCGTACTGAACGTATTATTCAGGAAAGCATGGACAGACTGATGCATGGACGTACTACGTTTGTGATCGCACACCGTCTGTCTACGGTTCGGAATTCCGACTGTATCATGGTTCTGGAACAGGGACGCATTATCGAAAGAGGTACCCATGACCAACTGATTTCAGAAAAGGGAAAATATTATCAGTTGTACACCGGGAATGCAATTGCTGAATAAGATTCAAAAGACAGGATGTTACTGTTCACAGTACCTGTGACCAGCAACGCATCTCGCCATTTTAAATCGCCTTTGGCGATGGGCGAGATGCCGTTCAAGATAAAACGTGCATCCTCCGTCCCAATCAGCGTAGTGATTGACACGGGAGTGAACAGTAACAACAGGATTCAACAAAATTTACATAAATTAAAAAATACTATCAATTTTTTTGTGCATACGCTATACTTGTATATATAGCACTGCAAGTCCTTCCGAGCAGAGAAGTAAAATAGCAGTTCTATAAAAATGTCATGATAGGGTAGGTTTGGGAATGAAAAAACAAATCAATTGCAAAGAAGTTGCATGGGAACTATTTACACTTACCGCTGCAGTGGCAATTATCGCTGCAGCGGTTTATTTCTTTCTGGTGCCGAGCCATGCATCGGTCAGCAGTATTTCCGGTCTTGGAATTATTCTTACGAATTTTATACCTTTACCGCTTTCAGTGATCACGATGGCCCTGAATGTTGTTCTTTTGATCATCGGATTCATAACATGTGGACGGGAATTTGGTACGAAAACCGTGTATACCAGTATCTTACTGCCGGTATTTATCGGCATTTTTGAACGGATTTTCCCGAATATCGGTTCCCTGACAAAAACCCAGGAACTGGATGTCCTCTGTTATGTTCTGGTAGTCAGTGTAGGACTCAGTATTCTCTTTAATATGAATGCTTCTTCCGGCGGACTTGATATTGTGGCTAAGATCATGAATAAATATCTGCACATCGAATTGGGGAAAGCCATGTCTTTAGCCGGTATGTGTGTGGCGCTTTCGGCAGCACTTGTATATGATAAGAAGACGGTGGTTTTAAGCGTTCTTGGTACTTATTTTAATGGGATGGTGGTAGACCATTTTATCTTCGGGCAGAATCTGAAACGAAGAGTATGTATTATTACAAAGTATGAAGAAGAACTTCGGAATTTTATTCTGCATGAGCTTCATAGTGGAGCGACCATTTATGATGCCATCGGAGCGTACAATTTAGATAAAAGACACGAGATCATTACGATCGTAGATAAAAATGAGTATCAGAAACTCATGAATTACATCAATAATCTTGATCCGAAGGCTTTCATCACAGTGTACACGGTGGCAGACATGAGATATCAGCAGAAGGTTTTGGAAAATGAAGAAAGAAGTTAGTGATCTACTCCATCAGGTTTGCAAATTGATAAATGTACAATATTCTGTTATAATAATGTACAAAGAAAGGAGGAGTTACAATACCAGTAATAAAACCAATTACAGATTTAAGAAATACAAATGAAATATCTGAAATATGTCACAAACAACAGCAACCAGTATTTATTACAAAAAATGGTTATGGAGATTTAGTAGTTATGAGTATGGAAACTTATGAAGAATTACTCAGCACAAATCAGATTGATAAGGCAATTTTTGAAGCAGAACGGGAAGTCGCAGAAGGTGCAGAGTTATTAGATGCATGTGAGGCATTGGGAGAACTCAGGAGGAAACATTTGGGATAAATATACCGTAAAAATGTTTCCACAGGAATATAGAGATATTGATAAGATATACGAGCAGGCACTTCTTGTTAGTAATTATGCTGATAATGCAATTGCACTGGCAGAAAAACTTGAAAAAGCAATTTTAAGTTTGGAAGAACAGCCATATCGAGGGGCAGAAAGAAAATATGGATTTTATGCTTTTAAAGAATATAGGCAGTTGACTGTAGAAAACTATATTATCATTTATGAAGTGTTTGAAAATGAAAAAGTTGTTGCAGTGGTAACTGTAAAATATGGAAAAAGTGAGTTTTAGAATCAAGAAATCTCACTGAAATATAAAAGGTACTAAAAAACGTCACAATTTGTGGCGTTTTTTTAGTGCAGGAAAAAGGAGACCAAGAGTGTCAGAAATCAGATTTTCATCAAAGGAAAGAAGCTGATATCTTATTTGAAAAAAGAGAAGAACCGTTTAATATTTATGAATATTGCAAAAAGTAGTAATTTTTTCTGTTAAAAAAATGAAGTAATATAAGAAAAGGGATACAAATGAAAAAAGTATTGATTGCTGCGGATGAGGTAGATAAGTGGAGTCGGCTTTGTGAAGGGTTACAAAATGAGTGGGAATGTACGACCGTTAATCTGGATGCATTTGAAAAATTCCATACCATAGCGGTCTATGACGCAGTATTGATAAGAGAAAAGCAGAAGATTATACAAAAGGGAAAACTTCTGATTGACTGGTGTTATCATACGGTTTACTGGAGAGAGCATGAGCTTGCAACCCTAAATGAGCGAGAAAAGGCATTCCTGTATCTGCTGGCAGAGTCCTCCAAACAGGTAGTTACCCATGAGATTATCATTGAACAGTTATGGAAAGAACCGTATGAAGACGACTCTGCCAACATGATCTGGTGTTTTGTACACAGACTTGACTTGATTATAGAAGAATATTTCCACGCAGCATGATGAAAAATAGAATAGTAGTGATAGAAAAAAGTACAAAATAAGAATCGAACATTTGTGCTTTTTTCTTGCCTTCATCTATATACTTTCAAAAAAATGTCTGATATAATAGGGACTGTTACAAGAACAAACAGTAAAAATATGACAGAATCGGAGCCTGGTATCATCAGGTATTTCCAGGTGCTGTTTTATCCGCAAAAATGAATTTTGTGACTTTTATTCGTAACGAAACAAAAATGACCTCTATTCGAGACAAAAATAGGCATTTCGTTACGAATCTGATTACGAATTTTTGGCTGATAGTGATCGTACTAAAAGTCACAAATGGAGGGATTTATCATGAATGCAGAAAAAGGACATTCGCAATCCGCTGACAATAGTCAGCTGCTTACTCATAAAAGCAGCCCGCAGGGCGGACATGCTTTTAAATTAAAAGCCCCATATAAGCCAATATTTCCTTGCATTTGAAAAATATTTATAAGGAAGAAGAGTTAGATGAAAATCGAACTACCGAGTTTTTCTCGGTAGTTCAAAATGAGGGACAGCGTAACGTTAAAAGAAAAGTAAAATGTTATAATTTAGCTGCAATTATAGCTGTTGGATATCGAGTGAATTCTAAGAAAGTTACACGCTTTCGGCAGTGGGCTACTAAAACATTAAAAGAATATATTACAAAAGGGTTTGTATTGAATGATGATATGCTTAAAAACGGCAGACCTTTTGGAAAAGACTATTTTGATGAATTACTTGAACGCATCGCGATTGAATAGACTTGTGACAATGTTTATTGATTATGCAGAATTAATGGCTGAAGATGAGATATTAATGAGCATGCAAGACTGGGTTGATCAAACGAATCAGTTTTTATTGAATAATAGGCGAAAGGTACTGAATGGAAAAGGGAAAATTTCTCATGATGTTGCTATGCAAAAAGCTGAGAAGGAATATGAAGTATTTAGAGTTAAACAGGATAGAGAATATGTTTCTGAATTTGATCGGGAAGTAGAGAAATATCTTAAAGGAAATGATTAAGAAAGTTATTTGTAACAATTTATAAATTAGGAATATGTAGTGGGAGGAAAAATTTATGAAAATGAATTTTAAAGGATTAGTTGACTTGCACACATTACCCAAAACGACTCCGTTATTACCTTTATATGAGGCTATTATAAATTCTATACAAAGTATTGAAGATGCTCAAATATCGAATGGGAAAATAGAAATTATAGTTGAACGTGATAAACAAATGAATTTATTTAATCAGTGGGAAACGGATATAGAAAATATTATTATTGTTGACAATGGGATAGGCTTCGATGATGAAAATTATAATTCTTTTGATACTTATGCTAGTGAATATAAGATTCAAAAGGGTTGTAAAGGTGTTGGGAGAATGTTGTGGTTAAAAGCGTTTTGCAGTGTCAGTATAGAAAGTATATTTGTCGAAGAGGATAAGAAAAAATGCAGAACGTTTTTATTTGATGCAAATCATGCAGTTCATGATATGAAGGTTAAGGAATTAAGTTCGGATGTTTTACAAACTACTAAAGTACGATTAAATGGGTTAAGAGAACAATACAAAGGGAATTGTCCAAAAAAATTAGATACTATAGCGAAAAATATATTAAATCATTGTTTTACATATTATGTATTGGGAAAAGCGCCTAAAATAATAGTAAGTGATGAACGAGATATAATAGATATTGATGAATTATATAAAGAAAATATTGGAGATAATATAAAAATTGATGATATAGATATCAAAGGAACTACTTTTAAAATAATACATTCTAAGAATTATATGAATTCTAAAGATAATCATACAATGAACTTTTGTGCCAATCATTGGGTTGTACAACCTATCTCTTTGACAAAAATAATGGGGAATATCAGTGTAAAATTGAAAGATGAAAAGGGGGAATTTATATATAATGGATATATAATGTCTGAGCTGTTAGATAAACATGTAAATAGAGAACGTACAAAAATCGAACTTCCTGAACAGCCTAACTTAGTGGAAAGTATTGGTATACATGATATTACAGAAAGTGTAGAAAAGGTTATTTTAGACTATTTAAAGAAAGATATAGAAGATAGTAATAAAAAGAAAAAAGAAATGATTCAAGCATATGTTTTCGGTAGAAATCCCAAATATAGAATGCTGTTGAAGAATAAACCGGAAATATTTAATGAAATACCTTGGGTAGTAGATGAAGAAAAATTAGAAATGGAATTGTTTAAACAAGAACAAAAATTTAAACTGGAATTGAAGCGAGAAGGGAAAGAACTAGAGCAAGAATTAAAGAATGGAATTGTAGATTATGAAAGTTATTTAGAAAAACGTAATAATTATGCAGAAAAAATGTCTGACATTGGGAAGAGTAATTTGGCAGAATATGTAATGCATAGAAAAACGATTTTAGATATTCTTGCGCAGAATATAAGATATAAAGATCAAGAACAACAAAAATATGCGTATGAAAAAAATATTCATCAACTTATTTTTCCAATGACAAAAACTTCAGATGATATAGATTATTTGCAACATAATTTGTGGATAATAGATGAAAAATTGGCATATCATCATTACCTTGCATCTGATATGAAAATAAAAAAGATGGAAGAAGTTGAAAATAATAGTGGAAAAGAGCCAGATTTAATAATTTTTGATTCGCCGTTTGCATTTACTGACGAAGAGGAGCAACCATATAGAAATATAACGATAATTGAGTTTAAACGACCGGGCAGAGAACACTATAATGATGCTGAAAATCCAATTAGGCAAATTAAAGAATATATGGATGATATAGTAGAGGGAAAAGTGAAGACGAAAGATGGTGAATTTCTGAATGGAACAGAAAATATTCGATTTTTTTGTTATATTATATGTGATGTGGATTTAAGTATAAAGAAGCTGGCTAAACTAGAGGACTTGAAAGTAACTCCAGATAATATGGGTTTTTATAAGTATATTGATTCTTATAAAGCGTATTTAGAAATTATTCCGTATAATAAATTGATACAAGATTCGAAAAAAAGAAATAGAATATTATTTGATAAACTTTTTAACCAAAGTTAGTAATTATGTAAATTTAGGAAGATTATTCAGGAGAAATCATATGGATCATTTTGAATTAGTATCAGAATATAAACCAACAGGAGACCAGCCACAGGCAATCAAAGAACTAGTCGAAGGTTTTAAAGAAGGCAATCAGTGTCAGACATTGCTTGGCGTCACCGGATCTGGTAAGACATTTACCATGGCGAATGTCATCCAACAATTGAATAAACCAACGCTGATTATAGCACACAATAAGACACTGGCTGCGCAGCTTTATGGGGAATTTAAAGAGTTCTTTCCAAATAACGCAGTAGAATATTTTGTCTCCTACTACGACTACTACCAGCCGGAAGCTTATGTTCCGTCATCCGACACATACATTGCCAAGGACTCTGCCATCAACGATGAGATCGACAAGCTTCGCCACTCTGCGACAGCAGCGCTTTCTGAGCGGAATGATGTCATCATTGTGGCAAGTGTGTCCTGCATTTACGGACTGGGTTCGCCGATTGATTACAAGGAGATGGTGATTTCACTTAGACCGGGCATGATCAAAGACAGGGATGAAGTTCTGAAGAAGTTGGTTGAGATCCAGTATGACCGCAATGATATGGATTTCAAGCGTGGAACGTTCCGGGTGCGAGGAGATGTGGTTGAGATTTTCCCGGCGTATTCGGAAAAAATTGCATACAGAGTTGAATTTTTCGGTGATGAGATAGACAGAATAACAGAGATTGATACATTGACCGGTGAAGTGTTGAATGTGATCGGGCATGTGGCAATTTTCCCGGCATCTCATTATGTAGTGTCCAAGGAGAATATGGAGCGTGCCATCGGGGAAATTGAAGAAGAACTGGAGCAGCAGATCCGTTATTTTAAAGGGGAAGATAAGCTTCTGGAAGCACAGCGTATTTCTGAGAGAACGAATTTTGATATAGAAATGATGCGAGAGACAGGATTTTGTTCCGGAATTGAAAACTATTCGAGGCATCTGACTGGGCAGAAAGCAGGGGAGCCGCCATGTACATTGATTGACTATTTTCCGGATGATTTTCTGATCATGATCGACGAGTCGCATAAGACGATTCCACAGATTGGAGCCATGTATCACGGCGATCAGTCGAGAAAGACAACATTGGTAGATTATGGATTCCGTCTGCCATCGGCAAAGGATAACAGACCGCTCAGCTTTGGGGAATTTGAAAGTAAGATTGACCAGGTACTGTTTGTATCGGCGACACCGGGAGAGTACGAGGAGTCTCATGAACTGCTGCGGGCAGAGCAGGTAATCCGACCGACAGGTCTTCTGGATCCGGAAGTAGAAGTGCGTCCGATCGAAGGACAGATTGATGATCTGATCAGTGAGGTAAATAAAGAAACAGCGAAGAAGAATAAGGTACTGATCACAACGCTGACAAAGCGTATGGCGGAAGATCTGACCGATTATATGCGGGAGCTTGGCATTCGTGTGAAATATTTACATTCGGATATTGATACTCTGGAAAGGACAGAGATCATCCGGGATATGCGTTTGGATGTATTTGATGTACTGGTTGGAATTAACCTGCTTCGAGAAGGTCTGGATATTCCGGAGATCACACTGGTAGCGATTCTGGATGCGGACAAAGAAGGTTTTCTGCGTTCGGAAACTTCACTGATCCAGACCATTGGTCGTGCGGCGAGAAATGCAGAGGGGCATGTTATCATGTATGCGGATAACATGACGGATTCGATGCGGATGGCGATTGATGAGACGATGCGCCGTCGTGAGATTCAGATGAAATACAATGAAGAACATGGAATCACGCCACAGACGATCAAGAAGTCGGTGCGTGATCTGATCAGTATTTCAAAGAAGGTTGCAGCAGAAGAGATGAGGCTGGAAAAAGATCCGGAATCCATGAGTGTGGCAGAGCTGGAGAAGCTGATCAAGAAGCTGGAAAAGCAGATGAAGAAAGCGGCAGCAGAGCTGAATTTCGAGGCGGCAGCAGAGCTGCGTGATAAGCTGATCGAGCTGAAAAAGCATTTGAATGAGATGGAGTAAAGCGAAGAGATAGAAGAGGAAGAACAGATGGCTGAAAAAAAGAAAGAACTGATAAAGATCAGAGGTGCGAACGAGCACAATCTGAAGAATCTTGATGTAGATATTCCGAGGAACAAACTGGTAGTACTGACCGGTCTCAGTGGTTCCGGCAAATCATCCCTTGCATT
This sequence comes from Coprococcus sp. AM97-35, assembly GCF_027697525.1. Taxonomy (NCBI): domain Bacteria; kingdom Bacillati; phylum Bacillota; class Clostridia; order Lachnospirales; family Lachnospiraceae; genus Coprococcus; species Coprococcus sp. AM97-35. Next base: position 76,784 of record NZ_JAQESL010000002.1, read on the forward strand.
TGATACAATTTATGCAGAGGGACAAAGACGATATATGGAATCTCTGTCTTCTTACGCAAGACAGTTTCTTGGGCAGATGGAGAAGCCGAATGTAGAAAGTATTGAAGGACTTTCACCGGCGATTTCCATCGACCAGAAGTCTACGAACCGCAATCCGAGATCCACAGTGGGAACCGTGACGGAGATTTACGATTATTTTCGACTGCTGTATGCAAGAATCGGGATTCCGCATTGTCCGAAGTGTGGAAGAGAGATCAAGAAGCAGACGGCAGATGAGATGACCGATCAGATCATGGCACTTCCGGAAGGGACAAAGATCCAGCTGATGGCACCGGTTGTGCGTGGGAGAAAAGGAACCCATGTCAAGCTTCTGGACAGAGCAAAGAAAAGCGGTTATGTCCGTGTAAGGATTGACGGAAATATGTATGAGCTTTCCGAAGAAATCTCATTGGACAAGAATATCAAACATAATATTGAGATTGTTGTAGACCGTCTGGTTGTCAGATCGGGGATTGAAAAAAGACTTGCAGATTCCATAGAAAGTGTATTAAGTCTTGCGGAGGGGCTTCTGGTTGTGGATGTGATCGGAGGGGAACCGCTGAATTTCAGCCAGAATTTTGCCTGCCCGGACTGCGGAATCAGTATTGATGAGATCGAGCCGAGAAGCTTTTCATTTAACAATCCATTTGGTGCCTGCCCGGTATGTTTCGGACTCGGATATAAAATGGAGTTTGATGAAGATCTGATGATTCCGGACAAATCACTCAGCATCAATGAAGGAGCAATCGTGGTGACAGGATGGCAGTCCTGTACCGATAAGAGCAGTTTTACTCACGCGATTCTGGAAGCACTCTGCAAGGAATATCATTTTGACCTGGATACGCCGTTTGAACAGTATCCGAAAGAAATCCAGGATGTTTTATTTCGTGGGACTAATGGAAAAGAAGTCAAGGTCTATTATAAAGGACAACGCGGGGAAGGGATCTATGACGTTGCATTTGATGGACTGATCCGGAATGTGGAGCGAAGATACCGTGAAACGGGATCGGAGACTATGAAAGCAGAATATGAGAGTTTTATGCAGATCACACCTTGCCGAGAATGTGGCGGACAGCGACTGAAAAAGGGTGCACTTGCGGTAACGGTCGGAGATAAAAATATTTCAGACGTAACAGCAATGTCGATTGAACGGCTTCAGCGGTTTATCAGCAGTCTGGAACTGTCAAAGACGCAGCAGATGATCGGCGGACAGATATTAAAAGAGATTAAAGCACGCCTGCAGTTCCTTCTGGATGTGGGTCTGGAATATCTGACACTTGCCCGTGCAACAGGAACTCTTTCCGGTGGAGAAGCACAGAGAATCCGGCTTGCGACGCAGATCGGTTCCGGTCTTGTGGGTGTGGCTTATATTCTGGATGAGCCAAGTATCGGTCTGCACCAGAGAGATAATGACAAACTTCTCGCAACACTCAAGCATCTCCGTGATCTTGGAAATACACTGATCGTGGTTGAGCATGATGAAGATACCATGTTTGCGGCAGACCAGGTAATCGATATCGGACCGGGAGCCGGAGAACACGGTGGAGAACTGGTTGCCCAGGGAACGGCACAGGAGATCATGAAAGTAGAACGGTCGATCACAGGTGCATATTTAAGCGGAAAGATCAAGATCCCGGTTCCGGAAACCCGCGCAGTTCCGACCGGCTGGATCAAAGTTGTAGGTGCAGCAGAGAACAACCTGAAAAATATTGACGTGAAGTTCCCGCTTGGCGTGATGACCTGTGTAACCGGCGTATCAGGTTCCGGTAAGAGTTCATTGGTGAATGAAATCCTTTACAAGAGTATGGCGAAAAAGCTAAACCGTGCCCGTGTGATTCCTGGAAAGCATAAGCGGATTGAAGGACTGGAAATGCTGGACAAAGTGATCGACATTGACCAGTCTCCAATCGGAAGGACGCCAAGATCCAATCCGGCGACATATACCGGAGTATTCGACCTGATCCGGGATCTGTTTGCGGCAACCGCGGATGCGAAGGCGAAAGGCTATAAAAAAGGAAGATTCAGCTTTAACGTCAAGGGCGGACGCTGTGAAGCGTGTAGCGGAGATGGAATCATCAAGATTGAGATGCATTTCCTTCCGGATGTATATGTGCCGTGTGAGGTATGCGGCGGAAAACGCTACAACCGTGAGACACTGGAGGTAAAATATAAAGGAAAAAGCATTTATGATGTTCTGAATATGACGGTAGAAGAGGCGCTTCATTTCTTTGAAAATGTACCGAGTATCCGTAGAAAAATGGAGACACTTTACGATGTAGGACTTTCTTATATTCGTCTTGGCCAGCCGTCTACAACCCTTTCCGGCGGTGAAGCACAGCGGATCAAGCTTGCAACTGAACTGAGCCGGAGAAGCACTGGGAAGACAGTGTACATTCTGGACGAACCGACAACCGGACTTCATTTTGCAGATGTGCACAAGTTGACGGAAATCCTGCGCAGACTCGCGGCAGATGGCAATACGGTTATCGTGATCGAACATAACCTGGATGTGATCAAGACAGCAGATTATATTATCGATATCGGACCGGAAGGCGGTGACAAGGGGGGCACAGTTGTTGCGTGCGGTACACCGGAAGAAGTGGCAGAAAACCCGAATTCATATACAGGAAAATACATCAAAATGATGCTGGACAGAAAATGATACAGAAATCTTAAAAAATCCTGAACTTGAAAAAAAGACTTCCTATTTATTAAAGATTTGATTATAATAAGGTGAGTATGTGAAAGGGGAATCGTGATGTCAATAGATTTAGGAATTGATTTAGGAACAGCAAGTATCCTCGTTTATGTGAAAGGAAAGGGAGTTGTACTGAAAGAACCTTCAGTCGTTGCCTTTGACAGAGATACCAATATGATAAAAGCAATCGGTGAAGAAGCAAGGCTGATGCTTGGAAGGACACCGGGGAACATTGTTGCGGTAAGACCTCTCAGACAGGGTGTTATTTCCGATTACATTGTCACAGAAAAAATGATCAAATATTTTGTTCAGAAAGCACTGGGAAAGCGTACATTTAAGAAGCCGAATATCAGTATCTGTGTGCCAAGCGGTGTTACAGAGGTTGAAAAAAAGGCGGTAGAAGAGGCTGCTTTTGCAGCCGGTGCGCGGGAAGTACATTTGATTGAGGAACCGGTTGCGGCGGCAATCGGAGCCGGAATAGATATTTCAAAACCATGCGGCAACATGATCGTGGATATCGGTGGTGGTACATCCGACATTGCGGTGATTTCCCTTGGAGGAACTGTTGTGAATACATCATTAAAAGTTGCAGGTGATGATTTTGATGAAGCAATCGTCCGTTATGTCCGGAAAAAGCACAATCTGCTGATCGGAGACAGGACAGCAGAAGACATCAAGATCAAGATCGGAACGACATATCCTCTTGTAGAAGATGAATCAATGGAAGTAAGGGGACGAAATCTGGTAACAGGATTGCCAAAGACGGTCACGGTAACGGCTTCTGAGACCGAAGAAGCACTGCATGAGACTACAAGTCAGATCGTCGAAGCGGTCATTGGGGTTCTGGAGAGAACACCGCCGGAACTTTCCGCGGATATTCTGGATCGTGGAATTGTACTGACAGGTGGAGGTGCGCTGCTTCGCGGGCTGGAAGAACTGATCGAAGAAAGGACAGGCATCAATACGATGACAGCGGAAGACCCGATGAAGGTTGTTGCAATCGGTACCGGTCAGTATGTGGAGTTTATGAACGGAAAAAAAGATTTCTAGTGATAAGCACATGAGAAGGCTGTTTCTGTAGAGAGACAGCCTTTTTAAAAAGGAAAAAAGTATGGAAACAGTAAAAGGTTACGTAGAACACATTGTATTTCGCAATGAAGACAATGGATATACCGTATTTAATTTGAATAATGATGATGGCGATCTGACCTGTGTCGGAAACTTTAACTATTTATCAGAGGGAGAGCTGGTTGAGGTGAACGGAGAATATGTGGTTCACAGTGTATATGGAACACAGCTCCGAGTGCTGAATTATGAGATCAAAGCACCGGAAGATCTGCTTTCGATTGAACGCTATCTGGGATCAGGGGCGATCAAAGGGGTTGGTGCATCTCTTGCCGGCAGGATTGTGAAAAAATTCAGGGAAGACACCTTCCGGATCATCGAAGAAGAACCAGAAAGACTTGCGGAGGTGCGTGGAATCAGCGAACGTATGGCAAGAGAGATCGCTGTACAGGTAGAAGAAAAAAAAGATATGCGGAAGGCAATGATCTATCTTCAGAAATTTGGGATTTCGACGACACTTGCAGCAAAGATTTATCAGTTTTACGGTCCGAAGACCTATCAGGTACTGGAAGGAAATCCATACCAGCTTGCAGATCAGATTCAGGGGATCGGATTTAAGATCGCTGATGAAATCGCAACGAAGATCGGCATTCATTCAGACTCGGATTTCCGTATCCGGAGTGGTATTTTTTATACCTTACAGCAGAGTGTTGCCGAAGGGCATGTCTATCTGACAAAGGACGTGTTGCTTCGTCGGGCATCTGCACTTCTGGAAGTGGAGATTAAGGATATTGAGAAATATCTGATGGATCTGTCGATGGAAAAGAAGATCGTACTCAAAGAATCTGAAGAAGGTCTGCGGGTATACGTGTCCCACTTCTATTATCTGGAACTCAATACCGCGAAAATGCTGCATGATCTGAATCTGGAATATGAAGAAGCCAATGTAATGATCGAAAAAAAGATCCATCAGATTGAAAAAGAAGCCGAAATGCAGCTTGACGAGAAGCAGGAAAATGCGGTCATGGCGGCTGTGCGGAATGGAATTATGATTCTCACAGGAGGTCCTGGAACCGGAAAAACGACGACGATCAATGCCATGATCGAATATTTTCACAGTGAGAATATGGAAATTATGCTGGCAGCACCAACCGGGCGTGCCGCAAAAAGAATGACAGAAGCAACCGGATGGGAAGCGCAGACGATCCACCGTCTTCTGGAGGTGAACGGTAATCCGGAGGAGGATGAGAACCCGAACCGGAACGGATTTGCAAGAAATGCAGACAATCCACTGGAAACCGACGTGATCATCATCGATGAGATGTCTATGGTAGACCTGCCTCTGATGAATGCACTTCTTACCGCAATTGTACCGGGGACAAGGCTGATCCTGGTAGGGGACTGTAACCAGCTTCCATCAGTAGGCCCGGGAAGTATTTTGAAGGATCTCATCGCATCGGAATGTTTTCCGGTTGTCATGCTGACCCGGATTTTCCGACAGGCACAGGAGAGTGATATTGTGGTAAATGCACATAAGATCAACCGGGGAGAACCGGTCCTTTTGGATAATAAAAGCCGGGATTTCTTCTTCTTAAAAAGACAGGATCCGAATGTGATCATCAGTGTTCTGCTGACACTGATCCAGAAGAAGCTTCCCAAATATGTCAATGCAAAACCATATGATATCCAGGTACTCACACCGATGCGGAAAGGACTGCTGGGAGTGGAAAGGCTGAACAGTATTTTGCAGGAGTATTTGAATCCACCGGAGCCGGGAAAAGCGGAAAAAGAATATGGCGATCACAAATTCCGCGTGGGCGACAAGGTGATGCAGATCAAGAATAACTATCAGCTTGAATGGGAGATCACAACCAAGTATGGACTGACGGTGGATAAAGGAATGGGGATTTTTAATGGCGATATGGGAATTGTCACCGAGATCAATACATATACTGAAACACTGGAAGTTGAATACGATGAAAAGAGAAAAGTAAAGTATCCGTTTGAATTGCTGGAAGAACTGGAGCTTGCCTATGCGATCACCATTCACAAGTCGCAGGGAAGCGAATATCCGGCGGTTGTCATCCCTCTTCTGAGCGGACCGAGACAGCTGTTTCACAGGAATCTTCTTTACACGGCAATCACAAGAGCCAGAAAATGTGTGACAATTGTCGGAAATGACCAGACCTTCCAGGAGATGATCCGGAATACCAATGAACACAACCGGAATACCAGTCTGGCAGAACGGATCCGGGAGTTCTGCGGATAGTTACACAGAAAAAGTAGAAAATCAAATCCGAAAAGCGGATGGAAAACTTAAAAAAGGTCAAAGAAACAATTCTGGAACTAATTTATCCCTCAAAATGTCCGTTTTGTGGAGAAATTGTAAGTGCAGGAAAGAAACATTCTACGGAACACAATGGAATCTGCAAGGCGTGCCGTGAAAAACTTCCTTATATTGGTGAAGTAAGATGCATGTGCTGTGGAAAGCCTTTGACAGATCCGGCAGAAGAATATTGCTATGACTGTACCAGGCAGAAGCATCTTTTTGTTGATGGCAGAAGTCTCTGGGTGCATAAAGATGCAGTGGAAAATGCAGTTTATGCAATGAAATATCAGAACCGGAGGATTTACGGACAAACGTTCGGAAAAGAAATGGCAGAGCATTTTCTTTCTTATCTATGGGAAAGAAAGATCACCTTGATCGTGCCGGTTCCGCTGCATTCCCGGCGAAAAAGAAAGCGGGGATTTAATCAGGCAGAAATTGTAGCAAAGGTATTATCAGAAAATACCGGAATTGCCATGGATGCAGGTGCTGTTAAGAGAATTAAGGCGACTAGTCCTCAGAAAGAGCTGGGCGATAAAGGGAGAAAACGAAATATCAGGGGAGCATTTGCAGTGCAGAAAAATGTAAAAGGAGAAAATATCGTTTTGATCGACGACATTTATACGACAGGAAGTACCTTAGACGAGGCGGCGAGAGTGCTGAAAAAGGCAGGAGCCGAAAATGTATACTTTTTGACGGTAAGTATTGGACAAGGAATCTGATATTTGTTATACTGAAAGTAATGCATATACGAATAAAACGTATGAGGTGACAAAATGTTAAATGAAAGCAAAGTTAAGCTGATGACAAGGATGGCGATGTACGAAAGCAAACAGGGAGAGGAAGATTTTAAGATCAGTTCTTATTATAAGAAAGATTACCGGAGCTTTCACACCATTGCTACGATCATATGGGTCACGGTCGGCTATGCTGTTGCAGTGGGAATCGGAGTTATTGCTTTTCTGGATGAACTGATGGGAAATCTGAATATGCAGTTTCTTGTGATGCTTGCGGCAGCTGTGATAATTGGATATCTGGTACTTGTTATTTTTTATGGAATCGTTGCTTCCCATTTTTACGGAACCAAACATGAAAAAGCAAGAAAGCGTGTGAAACAATTCAATCACGATCTTACAAGACTGAACAGAATGTATGAAAGGGAGAAACGATAATGAATGATCTGATAGTATGGAGAGATAAATTACAGGAATTATACGCGATGAAATCAATCTATATTGATAAAGCTGTGCAGTTTGTTCTGGCACTGGTCACATTTCTTATGATCAACCAGAATATTGGACTGATGAAAGCGGTGGCGACACCGGTTGTAGCGGTGGCACTGGCAGTGATCTGCACTTTTCTTCCACCGGTTGTAACGGCGTATGTAGCGGCAGGGCTTGTAATTGTGCATCTGTTCAAACTGTCTATAGGAGTGGCAGCGGCAGCGGCACTGATCTTTGTGGTAATGTTTATCTTTTACTGCAGATTTACTCCGAAAAAGGCACTTCTTCTGCTGGTCACACCGGTAGCATTTATGCTTCATGTTCCGTATGTGGTTCCGGTTGCCTGTGCGCTTGTACTTGGACCGATTTCAGCAGTACCGGTTGTATTTGGAACGATCATTTACTATATGATCGAATGTGTGAGAACTTCAGCAACAGCGATCACCAGTGCGGATGGAATTACCAGGCAGATTTCGCTGTTTGTGAAGACGGTATTCCAGGATAAGACTCTGTGGATCACTGTGATCGCATTTATTATCTCTATTTTTGTGGTATATACAGTGCGCCGGCTTTCGGTAGATCATGCGTGGAAAATCGCAGCAGCATCCGGTGCGGTTGTGAATATTGTTGTAATTGTGATCGGAGATATTGTATTCGATATACATACCTCTTATAATATGCTGATCGTTGGAAATATTGCAGCAGTCGTGATTGGTTTTATCATGGAATTTTTCCTGTTCTCGGTGGATTATTCCAGAACAGAACGTCTCCAGTTTGAGGATGATGAATATTATTATTATGTAAAAGCCATCCCTAAGATTTCGGTGACAGCTCCGGAGAAGACGGTCAAACATATCAATGAGCGGAAAGAAACAGGTGAGATTGCGGGAGCAGAGCCGGAGAGAAGACAGAGGTCGAAGAGTGGGCAGACGGAAAAACCGGCAGTACGCAAAACAAAAACGGCTTCTAAGGTAAAACGGCCAAAGAGTCCGGCAGTTCAGCGGCCGACAAGAGTTGGGGGCAATACAGATGAAATCCTTCTTGCACAGAGCCTGAAGGAAGAACTGGATATTCAGAGCATTGTGGAAAATGAATTGAATAGCGATAACAAATAGGGAAATATTATAAAAAACAGGGGTATAAATAACGGATAGAAAAGGGGGTACACTGTTGAACACAGTATTAACACAGGTTTTAAAAAGATTTGTATCAGAATCGTGGTACTTCCCACAGATCCGGGTAGTAGATGCTGTTGAGATACTGATTATTACATTTTTATTCTATCAGATTATTCTCTGGATAAAGAATACAAAAGCCTGGATGCTGCTGAGGGGGATTCTGGTTGTTGCATTGTTTATTCTGGTGGCTGCAGTTTTTAAAATGTATACGATTTTGTGGATTGCACAGAATTCACTTCCGGTCATGGCAACCGCAGTCGTGATCATTTTCCAGCCTGAGCTCAGAAGAGCATTGGAAAAACTGGGGGAAAAACAATTTGTTCCCAATATGGTAGCACTGGATAAAAGAGGAAAAGATAATGTACGTTTCAGCCAGAAAACGATCGATGGAATCGTAGAAGCATCCTTTGCGATGGGAGCAGTGAAGACAGGAGCACTTATCGTCGTAGAGCAGGCAATCATGCTGACAGAATACGAGAGCACCGGAATCGCGCTGGACTGTATTGTATCACCGCAGGTATTGATCAATATTTTTGAACACAACACACCACTTCATGATGGCGCGATCATTGTCCGTGGAGACAGGATCGTATCAGCGACCTGCTATCTTCCATTGTCAGACAATATGGGAATCAGTAAGGAGCTGGGGACCAGACATCGTGCAGCAGTCGGAATGAGTGAGGTGAGTGATGCTCTGATCGTCACCGTATCAGAAGAGACCGGGTATGTATCTGTAGCGATGGGCGGACAGCTTGTGCGCAATGTTACACCGGAATATCTGAAAAAACGTCTGGAATCTATCAGTAAGAAGAGTGTGGAGATCGGACGTTTGAAAAAAATATGGAAAGGATGGAGATCGCATGAAAAGGGCGTTGACTAAAAACTGGGGTCTTAAGTTGTTGGCATTTGTATTCTCTGTCCTTTTATGGATAATTGTTATGAATATTGAAGATCCGGTGGACGAACGGACATTTTCCGGAATCCAGGTGACAGTGACACATCCGGAAATCGTAACAAATCCGGGCAATACATATCAGATTCTGGATGACAGCAGGACGATATCCGTAACAGTAAAGGCAAAACGTTCTATTTTAAATAAAATTAAAACTGATGATATCAGAGCAACAGCGGATATGAAGAATCTGGATGTCAGAACCAGATCCCTGATCCCGATCGATATATCGATCCCTTCTTATGCAGGAAGGTTTGAGGCGACTGCCAACCCGATCAATCTGCGAGTAAGCATTGAACTTGGAAAATCAGAGACTTTCCCGATCACTGCAACCAGTTCGGGAACACCGAGAGACGGATATCAGGTGGGTGAGCTGAAAGCAAATCCGGAGAAGATTAAGATCAGCGGGCCAGAATCAGTAATCGATTCAATCGACAAGGTGGTAGCACTTGTCGATGTTTCAGGACAGTCTAAAGATGAGGAAAAAGAAGCAGAGCTGATTCTTTATGATAACAATGGAAAGATCATAGATTCGACACAGATTGAGAATAACCTGGGAGACGAAGGACTGAAGGTAAAAATCACCATGCTTCAGACAAAGAGTATTCCGGTAGAATTTGATACTTCACTGATCGGTACTGCGAGCGGATATCATTTCAGCGGAATCAGTATCCAGCCGGAAAGCATTCAGATCGTAGGCACAGAGGAGCAACTGGAAACGGTGGATTCTATTGAAATTCCGGCAGAAGAGCTGGCAGAAGATGGTCTGGACCAGACAATAGAGAAGACAGTAGATATTGCCAATTATCTTCCGTACTGGGCAAAGACAGACCAGGACAGCGCAGGAGGCGTACCGATCGTTATAAAGATCCAGGTAGAGAAATTCGGAACTAAGACAGTCGAATTCCCATACAATTCCATTGCGCTGCTGAATGCACCAAAGGATTACAAGGTGTCATATGCAGAACAGGGCAATCTGGAAATTGTTGTGCGTGGTTCTAAAGAGGATCTGGATGATTTTACTCTTGAAAAAGGAAACGTGTCAATCAATCTGAACGATTGCAAGACAGCGGGAACCTATAATGTTCCGATCCAGGTTACACTTCCTGACGGAATTGAACTTGAAGATACGATCAATGTACAGATCACATTGACAAAGAGCAGTGGAGGAGAAAATGATCAGTAAAAAGGTAACGATCAAAAATCCGACGGGATTACATTTGAGACCGGCAGGACTTTTCTGCAAGATGGCACTGGAATATGAAAGTAAGATCACTTTTCATTACCGGGATATGGAAGGAAACGCGAAAAGTGTTCTGAGCGTACTTGGTGCATGCATTAAGTCCGGAGATACGATTGAGATCGTGTGTGAGGGAAAAGATGAAGAGAAGGCACTTGAAGCGATGGTAGAACTGGTGGAGAGTGGAATTGGAGAATAGTAGGAGAAGCGAATCAGGAGGTATAGAAAAGATGAGCAAAGCTACATTAGTTGTTATGGCAGCAGGAATTGGAAGCCGTTTCGGAGGAGGAATCAAGCAGCTGGAGCCGGTAGGACCAAATGGTGAAATTATCATGGATTATTCGATCTATGATGCAATGGAAGCCGGATTTGATAAAGTGGTATTTGTTATTCGAAAAGATCTGGAAAAGGATTTTCGTGAAATTATCGGAAACCGGATTGAAAAGAAAGTTGAAGTTGCATATGCATTCCAGGAAGTTGATGATATTCCGGAAGCATTTAAAGAAAAATTTGCAGAAAGAACGAAACCATGGGGAACCGGTCAGGCAATTCTCTGCTGTAAGGCTGTGGTAAAAGAACCATTCCTGGTAATCAATGCGGATGATTATTATGGAAAAGAAGCTTATGTGGAAGCATTCAAAGAACTGACAACACCGGAAAAGCAGGCAGATAAAATGCAGATCAGCATGGTTGGATTCGTACTGAAGAACACATTAAGTGAAAATGGCGGAGTAACCCGTGGAGTGTGCAAGGTTGATGCGAATCAGATGCTTACAGAAATCGTGGAGACATCCAACATCATCAAGACACAGGCAGGTGCAGCAGTTGCAACAGATGGAAAAGAGACACCGATCGATGCAGACACGCCGGTTTCCATGAATATGTGGGGACTCACACCAGAATTCTTTGAGATCCTCGAAAAAGGATTTGCAGAATTTGTGGCAGCACAGGAAGAAGGCAATCTGAAAGGGGAGTATCTGCTTCCAACGATTATCGGAGATCTTCTGAAAGAAGGAAAAGTCGAAGTAAAAGTGCTGAAATCACATGATAAGTGGTTCGGGGTGACTTATAAAGAAGATAAAGAACTGGTTGTGAATGAAGTGAAGGCGCTGGTTGAAAAGGGATTATATCCGGAGAAGTAAATATTGTGAGATTAAGAAGGCAAGCAACATGGGATGAGACTATGGAGCTTGCCTTGCAGATTTTGAAGGGAAATATGGCATAAAACAAAATGTTCGTTGAAAAAGGGTGGAGATAAATTCCTGCTTTTTAATAAATATCCATTTTCGGGAAATTATTTCGTGTCGAAAATAGACAAAAATTGAGAACTATTGTATAATAGACAAGATTAAGGGAGGAGGTGCGAGATGAGGAAAATATTGGTATTTGTAATGGCATTGAGTCTCAGTGTTATGCTCTTGGGATGCAGTGGTACAGATACTTCAAAAGAAGTAAAAGATACGACGCAGGATACAAAGCAAGAGGAAAAGCAAGATACCAGTCAGGAAAAGACAGAACCAACGCAGGAAAAAACAGAACAAAAGGATGAGCAAGTGGAAGAAAATGACAGCAAGGAAGAAGACAGCGGAGACCATGAAGCTCAGGATCAGATTCTGAAATTATATTATATATCCGACAGTGAAGAAATCGAATGCGCAGAGATCAGAACGAATCTGCTTCAGACAACCGATATCTGGAACGGCTTAATAGGGGAAGGCGTTCTTAACAGTGAATGCAAGATGAACAGCTGCAATGTTGATCAGAAACAGAAAACGATTGATCTCGATGTAGATTCCGGAACTGGTTCTTACATCAGAAGCATGGGGACGACAGGAGAAGAACAAATACTCACATGTATTAAAAAGTCTTTCCTGAAAACGTATGAATGTGAACGATTTAAGATTACGGAAAACGGGCAGCCTTTAGAGACCGGACATACCGTACTCAAAGGATACATGACAGCAGATGAGTAAGAGAAGAGGAGTATATAATGAAGAACTGGTTGAAAAAATGCAGTGTGGCATTGCTGGTCTTTTCAATGATTGGTACAACAATGCCGGTATATGCGGCGGATGCGCCAGCTGCAGAAGAACAAACGACAGAATCTCAGCAGACAGAAGGACAGGCTTCTGAGCCACAGGCAGATGAGTCACAACAACAAGAAGAACAGCCTGCAGAAAAAGAGCAGACGACAGAAGAACAGCAGTCAGTCAGTGAAAATAATCAAGGGGAAGTAGTTCAGGAACAGGAGGAAGCAGCAGAACAGGAAGATCAGACGGAACAGAGCAAAATGAATTATGCTTATGTTGAAAGTCCATATCTGGAAACTCCGGATACACAGAGAATCGTTGTATCCTGGGGCAAGGAAGATGAATACATAGACCAGATGGTACTTCATGTTCGGAAAGATGATGATACCTGGGAAGACTGGTACATCAGCAGATCCGAAGGTAATCTTTACCTGTTTGAAAAGTATTATGAAGATGAGTATCAGGGTGGAACATATGAAGTCGTTTCAATCAGTGTAACAGAAAATGGAGAAACGACAGATTATGCGCTTTCAGATCTTGGAGTGGAAGCGAGGTTCGGAGTAAATCAAGAATATGATGGTATTGATGAGCTTCAGCCGGTTGATGAAGAACAGGAAGAAGCGGTAGCTGAGGATGCAGCAAATGTATCCATTTCTACTATTAATGAAGATGGAACAATTGAAGAACAGAACAGTATCGAAGATGCACTTCAGGCTGCACAGACAGATATTCTTGCGTCAACACCAGCAACGTTATCGCTTGATGATGATACAGGAATCAGTACATATGCTGCAAAATCTGGAAAAATAGTTGTAGCATTGGATCCGGGACATGATAACAGAGATGCCGGAGCATCAGCAAATGGTTTGCGAGAGGAAGCACTTACACTGAAAATTGCAAATTATTGTAAAGCAGAACTGGAGCAGTATTATGGTGTAGAAGTATACATGACAAGAACTTCTTCAGCTTGCCCGTATCCAAATGAAACGCCGGCAGGAGGTTGTATTACCGCAAGAGCAAATGCAGCAGCCAAAGCAGGTGCAAAAATTTTTGTGAGTTTTCATTTGAATGCGGCAGCTACAACAGCGGCTTATGGGGCAGAAGTTATTATTCCAAACTATAACTGGAAATCAGATGTAGGTGCACAGGGAAGAGAGCTTGCGTCAAAGATTTTGAGTGAACTGACTTCACTTGGTTTGTATAACAGAGGACTGTATTATAAGACAGGAACAGAGCCGGAGTACAAGTATCCAGATGGTTCACTTGAAGATTGGTTTACAGTACAGGTCGCTAATAAGTACAATGGAATTCCTGGTATTATTGTTGAACATGCGTTTATCACGAATAGTGGTGATGTGAATAATGTCTTAAATACAGAGGCTGGACTAAAAAGATTAGGTGTTGCGGATGCGACTGGAATTGCAAATTATCTTGGATTATCGAAAGAAAAAGTAGAATGGAAAACCGTAAATGGAAAGAAATATTGCTATGTGAATAATCAGAGAGTGACAGGAGAAAGACAAATTGGTGGTCACTGGTATTATTTTGATGGAAATGGAGTAATGCAGACTGGATTTGTGAATCTGGGAAGTAAGACGGTTTATTATAATTCAGATGGACAGATGCTTTATGGAGAACAGAAGATAAATAATGCCTGGTATTATTTCGATACAATTACGGGTGCAAGAATTACTGGGTTCTACAATTTACCGGGTAAGACGGTCTATTATGGATCAGATGGGCAAATGCGCTATGGAGAACAGAAGATAAATAATGCCTGGTATTGTTTTGATACAATTACGGGTGCGAGAGTAACTGGTTTCTATAATCTTTCGGGAAAAATATACTACTACGGAATCGACGGAAAGAAACGTTTCGGAGAACAAAGGATCAATGATGCATGGTATTGTTTTGATACTTCTACTGGTAAAATGATTACAGGATTTTATGATTTACCAGGAAAAGTAGTTTACTATGGAGCAGATGGGAAGATGCTTTATGGAGAACAGAAAATAGGCAATTGTTACTATTATTTTGATCCTACATTTGGAAGTATGTATGTAGGATGGAAAACAGTTAATAAAAAATCAAGATATTACCAGGAAAATGGATGTTGTACAATAGGAGAGTACAAGATTGATGATAAATGGTATTATTTTGACAAGAATGGAATTATGCAGACCGGATTTGTTGATTTGCCAGAAAAGACTGTATACTATAATGAAAACGGAGTCATGGAGTATGGAGAACAGAAGATAAATGATGCATGGTACTATTTTGATATGATAACCGGAAAGATGGCAACTGGCTTTTGTGAGTTACCTGAAAAGTGGGTATATTACGGAAGCAACGGAAAAATGCTTTATGGAGAACAAAAAATAGGGAATTACTATTATTATTTTGATACAGTATTTGGAAGCATGTATTCTGGATGGAAGACGGTAAACGGAAAAACAAGATATTATCAAAGTAATGGTCAGGGAAAAACAGGTGAATACTGCGAAAATGGGAAATGGTATTACTTTGATAAAAATGGAATCATGCAAAAGGGATTCGTCCAGTTACCAGAAAAGACTGTATACTATAATGAAAACGGAGTTATGCAGTATGGAGAACAAAA